>DATLVW010000518.1:0-2623 GCA_035577085.1 Thermoanaerobaculia bacterium | reverse complement strand
ACGACGAAGAGCAGAGCGATCGTTCGCTTCAAATTAGCCTCCAAAATGGGTGTGGTCTGTGGGGTGTTGGGTGTGGGAGTTACGACGATCTCGTTGCGTCGCGATCCCTTTCTCCCACTCCCCACACCCCAAATCCCACTCCCTACTCAGTGAACACATACCGTGTGGCTGACGTCTCCTGGGGCACGAAAATGCCGACGAGTTGCGTCTCCATGGAGCGGAGATTCTCGAATAGGCCGAGGACTTCGTCGTAATTGCGCTGGTCGAATTCCTTGAAGTCGCGGAAATTGTCTTCCAGAACTTTCTCGCCGGTATCCGCATTGAAGACGGCGATATCGATATCGAAGACGAACCCCGTCGTCTCGATGAGAACCTGGCGGTAGTACGTCCTGCCGTCGGCGGGCGAGACATACTCTTCGGTCTTGTAGCCCGACTTGTCGTTGACGTCGAAGTCGATGACGCCGGAAACGATGAAGTCGGCGCCGGTCTGGGAGCCGAGGTTGCGCCAGTAATCGCGGCTCGCTTCGAGCGATTTCATCGTGGTACCGGGAAGGCGCGTCTGCGGGACGTCGACGAGGCGCAGTTTCGTGCTCTTGGTGAGCTGCTTTCTCAGGTACCGCTGAAACTCCGCCTGAACGTCGACCTTCGAAGCACGGTCGTTCTTCTTTTCCCGATTGGCGATCACGAACGGGGCGATGGCGATCTTCTCTCCACCACCGATCGACAGCTTCGGCTTGAGAGGCAGCTTGAGTTTGACCTCCGTCACGCCGGCAAACGACGCGATCGGCACGAGCAGGAAGGCGATTACCGCAGCGACTCGTTTCATGCAACACCTCCGGGAGGTTTCGGTGCTGGTGGCGGCTGCGGACGATCACTCGGCGGCGCCGCGGGCGGTGTCAGTCCCGTTGGGGGCGGCGCCTGAGTGCCGATCGGCCTGTCCGGCTGTCCGGAAGTCGTGGTCGACCCAGCGGATGGGGCAGAGCCCGTGGCCGGCGCGGCTGTTCCCTTTGGCGCGATCTGCCGCTTCTTGTTGCGCGAGAGGAACTCGACGAAGCGGCTGTAGTTCTTCTGGATGTAGGAATTCGTGCGGTCGAGTTTCAGCGCCTCGAGATATTCCTTGCGCGCCTTCTCGAAATCGCCGTTTGCTTCGTACGCAACGGCGAGGTTGTTGTGCGCCTGCGCATCGCCGGGATTGAGCTCGATGGCCCGCTCGAAGCGGAACATCGCTTCCCGCCAGAGATTCATGCGCGCCATCTCCACGCCGAAGTTGTCCTGCGAAGCCGGCCGGGAGAGATCCGACTGATGCGAACAACCGGCCGCCAGCAGCATGGCGGTAGCCAGCGTCCCCAGTCGAAGCGTCCCTTTTAGCGTCCTGTTCATCGGGAATCTCCTTCCACAGCGGCAGGCGATGCAATCCGGACTTTACCGGACACGGCTGTCAAGATTACCATTGTCCCCGGCGACGTCCCACGCATCGCTCCCTCCTGCGGCACCAACCACGCCCATGCTCGATGTCTCGCTTCGCGATCGTCTGATCGCGTATGCCCTACTCCCGCTATCACCGTCACGCATTCGTCTCCTGCTTCAAGCCTTCGATCCGCTCGCATCGTTGTGCAGCGCCTCCGAGTCCATGTTGCGTGAGCTGCTAAGTATCGACGCAGCGGCGCCTCTCGATCCGTGGCGGAATGATGAACTTCGCAAACGGGTCGATGCGCTCCGCGGTTCCGCGGTCACTCTGGCGGACGACGACTACCCTCCCCTGCTCAGGCAGATCGTCGATCCTCCGCTGGCGATGTTCTTCCGCGGCAACCTCTCGCTGGCGCGGACGCCATCCGTCGCCATGGTCGGCTCCCGTCGCGCCTCGGCCTACTCGATCAGCGCCGCCACGCATCTCGCTCGCGAGCTGGTCTCGGCCGGTATCACCGTCGTCTCCGGGCTTGCGCGAGGCGTCGACGCCGCCTCGCATCAGGCCGCGCTCGATGCCTCAGGCCACACAATCGCGGTCCTCGGCACCGGCATCGATATCGTCTATCCGCGCTCACACCGGCGCCTGTTCGAGAAGATCGAGGAGCGCGGCCTCATCCTCACCGAGTTTCCACCGGGCACGCCACCGCTCAAATTCAACTTCCCCGTCCGGAACCGAATCATCAGTGGCCTCACCCTCGGCACAGTGATCGTCGAAGCGACGGGTCGGAGCGGCTCGCTGATCACAGCGAGGATGGCAGCCGAGCAGAATCGCGAAGTCTTCGCCGTCCCAGGTCCGATCTTCTCGCCCGGCTCGGAAGGGACGCACCGCCTGATCCAGTACGGAGCGAAGCTCGTTCACGAGACCGGCGACATCCTCGACGAACTGCCCGGCGAGCTCCGCGTTCCGAAAGCTTCATCGCCGCCACTGAACACGCTATTGCGCGAGGTGCTTCGTGCGTTTCGCCGGGACGAGGGAACGCACATCGACAACGCGGCCGAGTCGCTAGGCCGCTCCGTCGCCGCGATCTCCGAGCCAATCCTGCAGCTCGAACTGGGAGGGTGGCTGAAAGCGCTGCCAGCAGGCCGCTATGTCCGCGTGCGCTAGCGTCTCCGAGGTAGAATTCCGGCATGAGCAAACCCGAGCCAAGGTTCAATG
>DATLVW010000517.1:0-3452 GCA_035577085.1 Thermoanaerobaculia bacterium | reverse complement strand
CGGGACGGTCACCACCGTAGTGGCGACGACGTTGCCATTCGCGTCGTACAGCGTCATGCCTGCCGCGACCGGCGCGGCGCTGCGATTGACGAGCCCGATGTTCGTCCGGAAGCTCGCGTCCGATTCGAGGCCGGTCAGCAGCAGTGTCGTCGTCAGATCATCGCTGCTGACGTTCGGAACGGCCTGACCGTACGTGCCTACCGATCCGGTCGTGAACGTTCGGCTGGTCACGCGAATGGCCGGCGTCGATGTCGGGCTCGACGCTTCGATGGCGATCGCTCCCGCGCCGGCGGAGAGGCCAAAGAGATCGCTCAGCGCATTGGCGAAAGTGATCGATTGATTCACACCGATGAAAAGGCTGCGCGTGAGGAGTGTTCCGCCGCCGCTCGGAATGAAGGTGAACTGGCCCGCCGCCGCTTCACCTCCTCCGTTGAAGAGCGTCAGTTCCGTCCGCCAAACCGAGCCGCCCAATCCATTCGTCTGCGCTGCGACCGGCACGAGCGTCCGGTACGCGGTGGGCGCGGCGATCGTGATCGTGTGCGAGATCGTCGAAGACGAGACGGCGTTGGCGACTGTCAGCGACACGCCATACGAACCCTGCGCCGCGTACGCATGCGTCGGATTCTGCGCCGACGATGTCGCGCCGTCGCCGAAGCTCCACTGCCACGAGGTTGGCGAACCGGACGAGTGATCGGTGAATGAGACTGTGTCGTGAACTGCTGGTGACGACGGCGTCGCATCGAACGCTGCCGAGACCGGTGGTGCGGCCGGAGTGGCCGTAACGATGGTGATGGCGTGCGTGATCGTCGACGTCAGGCCGGCTGCGCTCAACACCGTCAGCGACACCGAGTAGGTGCCCGCGAATGAGTAGCGTTTGGATGGATTCTGCACGGTCGATGACGAGCCATCGCCGAAGTTCCACTGCCACGAGACGACGCTGCCCGCCGACCGGTCGGAGAAGGCGACGTTCTGCTGCGTCGTCGGATTCGACGGCGTGAACGTAAAGTCTGCCGCGATTCCCGACGTCACCGACACGGCGTGCGACGCGAACGATTGACCGCCGCTTCCGGTAGCCGTGAGCTGGATCGTGTACGTCCCGGGCGATCCGTAGACGTGGGTCGGATTCTGTAACGACGACGTCGCTCCATCGCCGAAGTTCCACAGCCATGAGGTTGCGCCTGCCGATGTGTTGGTGAAGACGAACGACGTCACTCCGGCGACACCCGACGAGGGCGACACGCTGAAGGCAGCCGTAGTCGATGTTGCGATTGTAATGTTGGCGGTATTCGAAGCCGCCGATTCGCCGGCGGAATTGAACGCGACGACATAGGCGCGGTAGCTGCCGATAGCGAGATTCGACAACGTCGCGCCGCGGCTCCCTGCGGCGAGATCGGGCGACAGCCGGCTGAAGGCGCCGCTGCCCGACGCGAAGTAGACGCGGTAGCCGCTCTCGTTGGTGGCGTTGTCGATCCACTGAAGCGTGGCCGTCGAGCCGGATGTCGTTGCTACCAGCGACGTTGGTGCACTAGGAACCGTGACCGGTGGCGGCGGTGGCGCGCTGCCATTCGGATAGAGCCAGCGCGCGGCGAGCTGGTCGTCGGCACGAAGACTTGCGCCGAGGCCGGTGACGCTCGGATACATGAGCGCGGTGTTGTCGGTGCTGTGGCCCAGGCCGAGCGTGTGGCCGAACTCATGCGCCACGATTTCCGCGAGCATCGCGCTCGGGATTCCCGCTTGCGGCGTGACACCATCCTGAATCGTCAGATTACCTTCGCTGATGACGTACGCGCGATAGGTCTGCGCGGTATGCGTGCCGTCGGCATCGAACGGCCCCGTCCAGGTCATCGTCCCGGAGACGCCGTTGAAGCCACCTTCGCCGACCACGCCCCCGGTGGAGGGATTGAACGATCCGCTGATCTCCTGCAGGGGATCGTTGAAGAGAATCTCGTTGACGCCGTTCGGGCCGGAGAGTCCGCCGGGCGTCCCGCTGCCTGTGCCTGAATAGGCGTAATTGATCTTCGCGGCGGTGTAGCTGTTCCAGGCGTTCATCGCAGTCTGGATCTCATTCACGCCTCCGCCTGTGTAGCCCGGCTGCGTTCCGAAGCTGTACCACTTGGCGCTGCCTCCGTTGTCGAAGGCGCTCCAACGGTAGACGCTCGGCTCGGAGATGAGGGTGAAATCAGCCGTGATTCTTCCGGTCCCGTTCATCGCTGCCGGAGCGAGATCGCGTTCCAGAACCGGATCGGCAACGCCGTAACTCGCCGCGCTTGCGCGTCCGGCGACACGATCGGCGACGTAGGACTCGAACGCGGTGGCGTCGCGCTGGACATTTTTCGTCCGGATCGGCTGGAACGACGCATCGAGCAGCGCGACATCGCCCGCGGCATCGTCGCGCACCAGAAGGCGGCGGCCGTTCGCGGCTCGCTGCTCGCTGAACTTTCCGACAAAGAGATCGATGGTCTGGTAGTCGCCACGTGGCGTCGCTGCAAGGAAGGCCATGACGCGTTCGCCAGGCGAGTAGACCGGACTGCCGAAGATCTTCGTGATCCGGCCATCGATCTCGCCGCCAACTTCGCGGATCGTCAGCTCGCCTGCGGCGTCGCCTTTCAACGTCCGGTCGACGGTAAGGCGCGTCTCCGTCCAGATTCCTTCACCGCGAAGAACGGGTACCGAGCTGATGACCGTTCCTTCGACGATCACGGGCGACTTGCGGACGAGTTGCTCATCGGTCGGCAACACGATCGTGGTGGCCGAGGCGCCTGCAGCGATCAATAACGCGATCAGTAAGAAGACACACGTCTGCCAGTACACCCTCGAGTGCTTCGACATGGGATCAATCTCCTAATGGGGGTAGACCTCTCCCTGCGTACGCCGGAACGAAGCCGGAAGGGGAGCGGTCAGGATCACGGGACGAAAGTTATTCGGCCTTAACTACGCGAAGGGCGTTGGCAATTCCTGGGTGGGGGATGGGCGGTCGGGGTGGGGTGTCCCGGGGGTCGGGGGTCGGGGGTGGGAGAGGAAAAAGTTCGCTGGCTTCCCCGGCACCCTACCCCTTACTCTCGACACCCGCTACTCTTGCTGCGACTGCTCTTCTTTCGCACGCTGAAGCAGGCTCCGGCGATCGGACCGACCCTGAAAATTCAGAGCAACGTGCAAAAGTTACGAGCGGGGCCTTCGGGTTGCCGCGCGGTCGTACGGGTAATCGCGACAATCCGGCGGGTGCACGCGGTTTTTCAGCCGAAAAACGTGATTTTCAGCCGAAAAACGCGACAGCACGCCCGATGAACACGATTTCCGGCCGATAAACGCGATTTCCGGCCGATAAACGCGACAGCACGCGGGCAAACGCGACGTCATGGCGGATGAACGCGACAGCACGCCGGTAAAACGCGACAGCACGGCGGACGAACGCGACAGCACGCCGGTCAAACGCGACGGCACGGCGGATGAAC
>DATLVW010000516.1:0-6078 GCA_035577085.1 Thermoanaerobaculia bacterium | reverse complement strand
TGCTGATCCGGTCTCCCGTCAGCGCAAGCGCGAACGGCAGGATGTGAAAGACGACACAGCCGGCGGCGACGAGCAAGGCAACTACGTAGTTTCGGCCGAAGACGGCAAAAGCATTCTTGGTGAACCCTTCGATCACTTCGCGGAGTCCGTGGTACATCCGCAGCGAGACCAGGTCGTCCGCGCGAACTACAGTCGTCAAACCGCCCGAGTGGCGGATCAAGCGAGCCAGTCCCACGTCGTCGACGACCGAGTCTTTCAACGCCTCGTGGCCGCCCGCCGCCACGTATGCATCGCGCAGCACGAGATTTCCGGTGCCGCCGCCGATCGCCAGCGCCACGCCGCGCGTTCGGTTCGAGAGCCACGTCGGAAGAAACGTGAAGCAGGTTAAGGCCAGCATCGGCATCGCCGCGTTCTCGCCGAATCCGTGCATCTCGAAAAAGGGCAAGAGCGTCAGGAGCGCCGGCTGTCGTTGCTCGAACCTCGCTACGGCCGCACGCAGCGTGTCAGGGGCATAGATCACATCGGCGTCGACGAATAGGAGGATCTCGCCATTGGCGCGGCGGCTCCCCTGGTGCAGCGCCCACGGTTTGCCAAGCCAGCCGGCGGAAGGTTCTTCGCCGTCGATGACGACAAGCCGCTCGTCGTCGATGCTTCGAAGAATCGCGCCGGTGGCGTCGGCGGAGCGGTCGTTGACGACGATCAGCTCGAAGTGCGGATAGGTCTGCGCCAGAAACGCCCGGACCGTCCGCTCGATGACGCGGGCCTCGTCGCGGGCGGGAATGATGATCGAGACCAGCGGCTCGCGCGCCGGCCGCTCATCGCGGCGCAATCGCGGAATGAGCGCGAGATTCACGATGGTGCGGAAGAACGCCAGCACCCAGGCGGCGAGGACGATGAGGGTTAGCAGGCGCACGTCAAAGGCGAATGTTGAATTTGAATGTTGGATGATGTTGAGTGCTGAATGCTGGATATTGGTTGCCGCCCAACGGCGGGTGTCATCCCGGGTGTCATCCTGAGCCTGCCGGAGGCGCCCGCACTACTCGCGACCGTTACGCGTGATGGGACGGCGCCGCAGGACGGCGAAGGATCTCAAGATGCGCGGCACATGGCATGCGTCTCGTCGTTTGAGATCCTTCGACGTCCTACGCCGCCACATCATGCTGAGCGGAGGCTCGAGTACGTATGGCGGCTCCGGCAGTCTCAGGATGACACACGTCCTCAGTTAGTTAGCCGGCATTCAACACTCAACATCCAACATTTGCCGTTGTCTGCTCCGCCACTTGACTATCGGACGAATCCCGTTACGCCGGTCCGATCTTCCGCTGCGCTTCCAACGCGTACGGCGAGTCAGGGAACTCCGTCACGATGCGACGGTAGGTCTCCTTCGTCTTCTCCGGGTTTCCCTGGACTTCAAAGTCGTGTGCGAGAAGCGACAGGAGCGAGTCGGCAGGCAGCGAAGGCTCACTCTTGCTGATCTCGGCCTGCAGCTCCTGGGCAACCTGAGGCGCCTCGCCGTTGTCGATCCGGATCTGGTAAAGGCTGTAGCGCGCACCGTTGACCAGAAGGTGTTTCGGATTGCGGTTGACGAACTCCTGCAGCAGCGTGCGCGCTCCCGCCACATCACCCTTGCCGGCCTGAATACGGGCCAGGTAAAGACTCGCCACCTCGGATGCGTCGGTGCCGCTGTAATTCGAGGTAACGGCGCGGAACTGCTTCTCCGCCGCGGCCGTGCGATCGGCTTCCGTCTTGAACTTGGCGTTGGGGACCGGCTGGCTTGCCGCGGCTGGCATCAGCGGCGACTCGATCGTGTCGATCGCTGTCGAAAGATCCTGCTGCGCCTTCTGCTCGCGGTTGGAGCGGTAGAAGAAAATGCCGTAGATGAGGACGGCAAGGACGACCGCGCCACCGGCGATCATATAGAGGAGGCGCTGGTTTTCCCGCGCCCGCGACGACAAGGAACCGATCTCGTCGACAAACTTATCGTGTTTGAGGTCTTTGCGATGCTGGCGATCCATGGAAAGGGCGGCCTCCGTCAAAAAGTGGGTGACTCTAACCTAGCGTCGGGGAACGGTCAAATGAGGGTGGGGATTCCGGGTGTGGGTGGGGCGTTGTCTCGCGGCCGCGTGCCGGAACCTTCCTGCGACGCGAGACGCCTTTGCGGGCATTTAACTTCCTCGACGTGGGTTGCATTCACACCTCTGGAAACATCAACCGGAAATCGGCGTGTGGCAGAGACCTCCAGCCGGGGGCCACTTCCCACACGTCGATGCGTCATGACGTCACCTCCGGGTGACAGCTCGCATACGCGATGTAACGCTGTTGCACGTGTGGGTGTTGCATTGCTACATGGGCAGCGTCCCATTGCTACACCGGCCGTGTGGCGTTGCTACTGGGGAGTGTCGCATTGCTACACCGGGGGTGTAGCGTTGCTACATGGGTAGTGTCGCATTGCTACACCGGGGGTGTAGCGCTGCTACATGGGGGGTGTCGCATTGCTCCGCCGGGGGTGTAGCGTTGCTGCACTGGACGTGTAGCGTTGCCACATGGGCAGTGTCGCATTACTGCACCGGGCGTGTGGCGTTGCGGCGCGAGCGTATAACGTTGCTGCATTGGAGGGGTAGCGTTGCTGCACGGCGGGTGTGTCGTTGCCGCACGGGCCTGTAGCGTTGCTGCGCGTCCTTTCTCCTTCGCAGTGCTCCCATCGAGCGCCTTCTCCCCCCGCGCTTTTTGCGGGGGGAGAAGGTGGCGAAGCCGGATGAGGGGGGAATCCATGCGCAGAACGAACAACCACGAACTGCCTGAAAACGCGGCACATGTACACATGTCGCGCTCGTGGCAACGCCCCCTCATCCGGCCTTCGGCCACCTTCTCCCCCACAAAAAGACGTGGGGGAGAAGGCGCTCGATTGAAAAGGGATCAATATTTGGTAACAGTGTGAGAGATGCGGCGTCGCGGTTTCGCAGCAAGAGCTCAGCCCACGAGACCGCGCGAGCCCACTACCGCGCCGCGTACTGCTTCTCGTAGTACGCCTTGAACTCCGCGCTGCGCTCCTTGATGGCGCGCCACCACGGCTCGTTCTCGACGTACCACTGGATCGTGCGGCGGAGCGCTTCGTCGAAATCGGTCTGGCAGCGGAAGCCCATCGACTCGACCTTGCTCATGTCGATCGAGTAGCGGCGGTCGTGGCCCTGTCGGTCGGCGACGCGCTTGATGAGCGAGTCCGGCTTGTTCGTCAGCGACAGAATCGTCTGCGTGATCTCGCGGTTCTCGCGCTCGTTGCCGCCGCCGATGTTGTACGTCTCGCCGTTCACTCCGTGCTCGATCAGAAAGTCGATCGCCGCGCAGTGGTCCTCGACGTACAACCAGTCGCGCACGTTGCGACCATCGCCATAAAGAGGCAGCGGCAGATCATCGATGGCGTTCGTGACGAAGAGCGGGATAAGCTTCTCCGGATACTGCCACGGTCCGAAATTGTTCGAGGCGCGCGTGACGATGACCGGCAGTCCGTACGTCTGCGAGTAGGCATACGCCATCCGGTCGCCCCCGGCCTTCGACGCCGAATAGGGATTGCGCGGGTTCAGCGGATCCCTCTCCGTGAACGAGCCGGTATCGATCGATCCGTAAACTTCATCGGTCGAAATCTGAATGAACCGTTTCAGGCCCGTCTGTTTGCGCGCTTCTTCGAGCAGCACCAGCACACCGTGAACGTCTGTCTCGATGAAGGTGCCGGCCTCCATCAGCGAGCGGTCGACGTGCGTCTCCGCCGCAAAGTTCACGACCACATCGACGCCGCTTCCGTCGACGCCTTTGTACGCCTCGGCCACATCCGCCGCTTTGGCGATGTCCCCATGAATGAACTTGTAGTTCGCCTTCCCCTCGTACTCGGCGAGGTTCTCGCGGATGCCCGCGTACGTGAGCTTGTCGAGATTGACGACCTGCGCCGCGTCACCGTACTTCTGAAAAAGGTAACGGACGAAATTGGATCCGATGAATCCGGCACCGCCGGTAACGAGATAACGCATGGGGTCTCCTGAAGGCGGGCGTTTTTAGCACGATTGGGGTGAAGAATGAAGGGTGAAGGGTGAAGAGCGGCTATGAAGCTTACTTCATGCTTCACTTTTCACTCTTCAACCCTCACTCTGCACGCTTCATGTCCGCGTTCCGAACCGAATTGCGTCAGCTCCTGAAACTGGCTGGGCCGCTTGCCGCAGCGCAGGCGGGCACGCAGATCATGAGCCTCGTCGACCTGGCCGTCGTCGGACGCCTCGGCGCGCGCGAGCTGGGCGCGGCAGGACTCGGCAATGTCATCTTCTTCACGATCTCCATCGTCGGCATGGGGCTCGTCTTCGGCATCGATCCGATGATCTCGCACGCCCTCGGCGGCGAAAACCCGGTACGGGCGCGGCACGTCTTCTGGCAAGGCATATGGCTGGCGCTCGGCGTCACGGTCGTTCTGACGATCCCCCTCCTTGCCGCGCCGGCGCTCTTTCCGCTGTTCGGTGTCGAGCTGGACCTGCAGCCGATGGCTACGCAGTTCCTGCTCGTCCGAACCGCCGGCCTGGCGCCGATGCTCCTTTTCCTCGTCATGCGCGCCTACCTGCAAGCGCAGCACGTCACGCGCCCGATGGTGATGGCGATGCTCATCGGCAATGTCTTCAATCTCGTGGCCGATTTCATCCTCGTATTCGGTTGGGGACCCTTTCCACGCAGGGGCGTGCCCGGCGCTGCTCTGTCAACCGACCTCGGCTCGATCATCGCCCTCGGCATCCTCGTGTGGGCAGTCAGGAAGATCGAACTGCCGCCGCACGACGCGGGCTACCTGCACCACCTGAAATGGCCGGAGATCCGTCAGGCCATTCGCGTTGGGTTGCCTGTCGGCCTGCAGATGGGAGCGGAGCTCGGCGTTTTCGCGTTCGTGGGCCTGCTTGCCGGCCACTTCGGCGCGATCGATCTGGCCGCGCATCAACTCGTTCTCGCATTCGCCTCGCTCACGTTCACCGTCGCCGTCGGCGTCGCCTCGGCAGGCTCGGTGCGTGTCGGCCTGGCGGTCGGTGCACGCGATCAGCCGCGCACGCGCATAGCCGGCTTTGCCGCGCTCCTCGGCGGCTTTTGCTGGATGAGCATCGGCGCCTTAGTCTTTGCTCTTGCGCCACGCGCCGTCGCTCGCCTGCTCACCGACCAGCAGACCGTCATCACCGCCGCCGTTCCGATCCTGCTGATCGCCGCCGTCTTCCAGCTCTCCGATGGATTGCAAGCCATCGGCGCCGGCATCCTCCGCGGCGCCGGCGACACCACCTTCCCGCTCATCGCCAACCTGGTCAGCCACTGGCTCATCGGCCTCCCCATCGCCCTCTACCTCGGCTTCCACCGCAACATGGGGATCGTGGGATTGTGGTGGGGCCTGTGCGTTGGGTTGACGGTGGTGGCGATCCTCCTGGTCGCGCGTTTCAACCGGCTGTCCAAGAAAGAGATTGTGCCGATCACACGGGCGGCGTAGCCAGCGCTCACGCGAAGACGCGAAGGCGCGAAGAGGTGATTTTTTCTTCTTCGCGTCTTCGCGTCTTCGCGTGACCGTCTCCGTTACTGAGACCGCAGCTCGGCCAAGATTTCCTCGAGCAACTCCACCACCCTCTGGTTCTGCGCCTCCGTCCTTCGCTGCGATGCGCGGGTCGACTGCATCCACGTGTAGCAGAGGTAGATGATGACGAGCGTGGCGACGGCGAGGATATAGAGCACTTAATAGATGTTCCACGTCCGCGTGAGGTAATCGGCGAACGTCAGCACGAACAGGACGCCGAGCCAAAGGAACGAGGCGATGACGACGACCCAGGTCAGGCGCGGGGAGTGGATGACGTGCATGAAGAAGAGGATGACCAGGACGGCTTTGACCGTGGCGATGATCAGCGCGATCGGGGTGTTCCACATGCCGAGGTCGTAGCGGGAGGCGGCGACGGTGAGGACCGTTCCGACCGCGAGCGCGAAGAACACGGTCAGGTAGATCCACATCGGCGTGACGTGCACGTGCGGCGCGTGCTCGGAGTGGTTGATTTCGGTCGTGGTCACGTCAGCCATGATGCG
>DATLVW010000515.1:0-3603 GCA_035577085.1 Thermoanaerobaculia bacterium | reverse complement strand
GGCGCCGCTGGGCGCGTTTCTCACGGTGGTCGTGCAGCGGATGCTGTCGCGCGAGTGGATGCGGGTCCGAGGGCGATGGCATCCGTCGGCGGAAGCGGAGAGAAGCGGTGACGCGGCGGTGCTGCTCGAGAAACTGACCGTGCGCGACGGACGCTCTCTCGACGAGGCGGTCGCCATCGTCCGCAATGTCGATCCGTCGCTGGATGCGAGAAGCGTCCGTGAGCTGTCTGAGCGCCTCCCCCAACGCCCGCCGCGTTTGCGGCTCGTCCCGCTGTCAGACGATGACCATGGATACGTTGCGCCGGATGCCGCCGACTCACGGGCGAATGCAGCTGACGCGCGGCGCGTCTCCGCGCGCGCGGCGCGCGTCGTGCGGGAGATGATGGCCACGCTTCCGCTCCAGGATCGGATGCTGATCCGTTTCCATTTTGGCGCGGAGCTCAGCATCGCCGACGCCGCCCGCCTCCTCGGCGTGCCCCAGCGCCCTCTGTATCGACGGATCGAAGCGCTGCTGCGCCAGCTCCGCGAGGCCCTGGAGCGGGAAGGCGTCGGGCCGGCTGCCGTCGAGGAGCTGATCAGCGCCGGAGAATCCGAATCTTTCGATTTTGGCCTGCGAAACGGGAAAGATGAGCCAGGCCGTCACACTGATGATGTGGAGGCGCCAAATTGATCAGTGCAATGAACACCCCGTGCCCAACCGATGAGACCCTGGCGCTGTTTGCCAGCGGCGACATCGACACCTCGACGCGAAACAACGTGCTCCCGCATATCGAAACCTGTCGTGACTGCATGGCGGCGATCCTTTCCGCGAATGCGTATCTCGAAGAGGAGCGGAGCGCCCGGCGCGGCTGGACCGATACGCGCTGGTGGATGAGCGCCGTCGCTGCGGCCATCGTCATCGCCGTCATCTCCTTCCCTATGATTCGCAGCCACAATGATCCGATGTCCAGACTGGTCGCTCTCGCGCCGGTGTCGGGGCGTCAGGTTGAGCCGCGCCTTTCCGGCGGTTTCGCGTGGGCTCCGTTTCACGGACCGATGCGCGCGACGGACGCCGCCCCCGATACCGACCGGCTCAAGCTCGGCGGCGCCGCCGGTGACGCAATCGAGCGCGCCCAGCGCGACCATTCACAGGAAGCGCAGCGCGCCGCCGCGGTAGCGTTGCTGCTGATTGACCGTTCCACCGATGCCATCGATCACCTGCAGGCGATCGCCAGCCAGGCGCCGTCTGACGCGCGCGCATGGAACGACCTCGCGGCCGCACGATACGCGGCAGCCACGGAGCTCCGCCGTCCGACGCTGCTTCCCGAGGCGCTCGCCGCCGCGGATCGAGCCCTGGCCGCTGACCCGCACTCCGCCGAGGCGCTCTTCAATCGGGCGCTGATTCTCGACCGGATGAGCCGCACCGCCGACGCCCGCAAAGCGTGGCTCCGCTACCTCGAAGCCGACTCCACGTCCCCTTGGGCCGCGGAAGCACGCGCACACCTTCGCGAGCTGCCTCCAGGTTAGCCGCGGAGTGCGGTCGTCTCGACCGCGGGCACTCGGGCGTCCTCGCCCGAGTGCTGTCGGGTTGCGGCCTAAATCCTTTGACCGCTCTCACTTGCACGAAATGCGAGCGCTCTCGCCGCCGACCCCGCACTGTAGCCGCGAGCGGTGTTGACGCGTACACGAGTCGTGTTGACATGGACACGAGCTGTGTTCCCGTCTACACGAGCCGTGTAACCGGTTGCGCTGGCCGCGTTGCGAAGAAGCAGTATCAGACCTTGGGGGATGCTTGATCGCCTACCCTCCGCATTCAAAATGGCCCGAGGCGTTGCGCTGACTCGACGTCACGGCCTGAAACCTAGGGGTCTCTTCAGATCTGGACCCGTTTCAATCCCTGGGAGCTATCAGGCGGGATTCAACCACCGAGGCGGGACGCCCCGATGGCCGCGGGCGAGACGCCCACACTCCTCTTTTCGGAGTGCGGTCGTCTCGACCGCGGGCACTCGGGCGTCCTCGCCCGAGTGCTGTAAGGGCGGAGGTCGAAATTCGTCGACGCTCTTGCCCGTGTGAAGTTCTGCAGCCATGCGCGGCTGGGGTTATTAGTTCGAATCCGATCAGCGTCGTCGTTCCCCGTGATCGCGCCGGTCGGCGACGATGATCGCGTCGATGCCCGCTTTGCTCAGGCGCTCGGCGGCGCGATCGGCTTCGGCTCGGGATGCGAAGGGGCCGGCGGATACGAGTTGGAGGGGTCCGGATGTTGTCACGTTCGCTTGATATCCGAGGCGTTCCAGTTGGCGGCGGGCGATGGTCACGTTCTCGGCGACGCGGTAGGCGCCGGCCTGGACGCGGAATCGATGATCGCGGGGTTCCGAGCGGTTCTCAAGATTCGGCTGGACGTCGAGTGTTGGCGGCAGCGTGGCGAGGATGATCGGCGCTGTTGGCGGCACTCTGTCGGCTGCGGGGATGCTCTTTGCTGCGGACTTTGCTGCGGAAACTCCGTTGGCGGCCGGCGGGCTATCCAACGTCACGGACAACGTTGCCGGTTCTACTGGTAGCGTGACGGTGCGCGTGACCGCGCCGGCGGTGATCGTGAACGTTCCGGTTGGTAGCGAGCGGAAAACGAAGTTGCCTGAGGCATCGACCAGGGCGGTGCGGCCGAGGGGCTCGATCTGTACTTCTGTGGTGCCGGCGGCGGTTCCGCTGATGCTGCGGAGGGCGCGCACCTCGAAGGCCAGCTGCTGCGGGTGATCGGGCTTCAGATCGACCTCATGCGCTGTTTCTCCGTTGCTGATGTAGCCGGACGGCAGCGTGGCCGGCGCCAGCGCGATCGTATATTTGCCGGCCGGAACGGAGAGCGCGAACGCTCCGTCGGAGTCGGTTGTCGCGGTCAGTTCTTTGCCGTCCGGCGCTTTCGCTGAGACGACCACTCCGGCGATGCCGAGGCTGGCGTCGCTGATGACGTTGCCGTTGACGCGAGCGGAGGACCAGACCAGACCGAAGTCGGCGGTCGCTGACGGTTCTACCTCAACGCGCGATGGAGTCGTGAAGTACGCCGGCTTCGACGCCGAGAACTCGGCTGCGACGTGATGGATGCCGGGCGGAACGTCGCGGAATGCGTAGTGGCCGTGCTCGTCGGTTCGCACGGAGCGCGTTCCGTCGAGTGTGACTGCGACACCGGCAACCGGTGACGCTCCCTCGATCCGCGCGCCGCGCATGTTCGGGTCGAGGTAGACGATGCCTTGAATCGTCCCTCTCCGTTTGAGGAAGTCGGGCATGCCGTCGATGCGTTGGCGGATCCCGATCTGGTACGCGGAGCCGTCGGCCTGGCGCGAGAGCAGGCCGGTTCGCCATTTCGAGTACGAGCCGAAAACGTCCGTCGCCTCGAACAAGCGGCGCGAGTAGGTCAGCGTCGCGATCGTTGAGCTCCGGACCGCGCCCACTCCCTCGGCGCGATCGGTGACGGCGTGCAGGCGCAACTGGTTGCGCGTGTCCGCCGAATCAAGCGCGACGTCGATCCCTGCCTGGCGGCGCAGGGGTGTGAGATTGACCGTGACGCCCTCGATGAACCCGAGGTTGATGAGAGCGGCGTTGTCCTGAAGAACGCGGGCCAGATCCTCCGGC
>DATLVW010000514.1:0-2413 GCA_035577085.1 Thermoanaerobaculia bacterium | reverse complement strand
GATCTCAAAGGCTCAGGCGATTGGCGATGAGAAGTCGCTCGAAGAGACCATGCCCTCGGTCTACTCGCAGCTCGAGGACGTCTACAAGAAGCTCGAGGCCCACTACCGCGACATGCAGGACATCGAGTTCACGATTCAGTCCGGCAAGCTCTATCTGCTGCAAACGCGGACAGGCAAGCGCACTGGATTCGCCGCGGTCAAGATTGCCTGCGACATGGTCGATGAAGGTTTGATCGATCACACCGAGGCGGTCGCGCGCGTCGAAGCAGGCCAGATCGTTCAGCTCCTCGCGCCGGTCTTCGACGCGAAAGAGAAGGCGAAGGCGCTATCGGGCGGCCGGCTGTTGGGACGTGGTCTGCCGGCCGGCCCGGGCGCCGCGGCGGGCCGCATCGCGTTCAACGCCGAGCACGCGGTCCAAATGGCAAAGGAAGGGAAGGGGAAGGGCGAGAACGGGTCAGATGAGGACGTGATACTCGTACGCATCGAAACGTCGCCCGAAGACATCGCCGGTATGCATAGCGCCGCAGGCATTCTGACGACGCGTGGCGGACTCACCTCGCATGCAGCGGTGGTCGCACGAGGGATGGGACGCCCCTGCGTGGTCGGCGCCGGCTCGATCCGCGTCGACTACAGCAAGGGTGAGCTGCGGAGCGAAGGGCACGAGCCGCTCGAAGAAGGCGATTGGGTATCGATCGACGGATCCACCGGCGAGATTCTCGGCGGCAAGCTGGATACACGGCCTTCCGAGGTCATCCAAGTGCTGCTGGAGGAATCGCTGCCTGCCGATAAATCCGAAACGTTCCGCAATTTCGACCGGCTGTTGAAGTGGGCGGACGAACTGCGCACGCTCGGTGTCCGTACGAATGCCGACACACCAACCGACGCGCGCGTGGCGCGCCTCTTCGGTGCAGCCGGTATCGGCCTTTGCCGCACGGAGCACATGTTCTTCTCCGAGGACCGCATTCTGCGCGTGCGCGAAATGATCCTCGCCCGCAACGAAGAAGGGCGGCGCAAATCGCTCGAGCAACTGTTGCCGTTTCAGAAGGCCGACTTCGAAGGGATCTTCCGCGAGCTCGACGGACTGCCCGTGACGATCCGCCTCCTTGACCCGCCGCTGCACGAGTTTCTGCCACATAGCGAACAGCAGATCTCCGCGGTGGCGCGCGACATGGGATGGGGGTTTGTCGAGTTGCGCGCGAAAGTGAACCAGCTCCACGAATCGAATCCGATGCTGGGTCATCGCGGCTGCCGCCTCGCGGTCACGTATCCCGAGATTTACGAGATGCAGGTGCGGGCGATTTTCCAGGCGGCCTGCGACATGAAGAAGGACGGCATCGATGCGCGGCCGGAGGTCATGATCCCGCTCGTCGGAACGGTTCCCGAGCTCGCGATCCTCAAGGAAATGGTTCAGCGCGTTGCTGCGGAAGTGATCAAGGAACGCGGCGTCGAGCTTCCGGTGATCGTCGGAACGATGATCGAGATCCCCCGGGCCGCATTGATCGCCGACAAACTCGGCGAAGTAGCGGAGTTCTTCTCATTCGGAACGAACGATCTGACGCAGATGACATTTGGCTATTCACGCGATGACGCCGGCTCGTTCCTCCCCGAGTACGTCGACAAAAAGATTCTGCCGAAGGACCCGTTCGAGTCGATCGATCAGGAAGGCGTCGGCCAACTCGTACGTCTCGGCACCGAACGAGGCCGGAGCGCGAATCCTGATCTGAAGGTCGGCGTCTGCGGCGAGCATGGCGGCGATCCGGACTCGATCCGCTTCTTCCGCTCGTGCGGCCTGAACTACGTTTCGTGTTCGCCCTACCGCGTCCCGGTGGCCCGCCTAGCGGCGGCCCAGGCGGAGCTGGAGTTCAAGCACTTCGAGGGGTGAGGTGTGAACACCACAGAGACGCACTCGGCGCCTCTGTGGTTCATTGCTTTCTAGGTGAGAAGGCCCTTTTCCTGAAGCTCCTGGCAGTCGATGCAGTAGGGCGTCCAGGGAACCGCGGCCAGCCGCTTCTCGCCGATCGTAGCGCCGCAGTTAGTGCAGGTGCCGTAGGTCTCGTTCTTGAGGCGGGTGAACGCCTCATCGATCTGCATGAGGAGGTTGCGCTCGCCGTCGGAGAGCGAGAAGTTCAGCTCTTTTGAGTAGGCGCTGGCGGCCTTGTCGGCAAGATCCTGAATGCCATCGTCGGCCTGCGCTTTGCCGTCAACCTTGTCGCGTTGGAAGGAGTCGTGAATTTGCGTCTGCTTCGCGCGCAACGCATCGATGTGTTCCTGGTATGGGTGCTCTTTGACTTTTGCTTTTGCCATCGCTTTTGCCATGTTCGAGACCGGCTCTCCTTACTTGTGGTACGGAATGTTGCGCATCAACGTACAGGCCCTGTAGATCTGTTCCAGAAGAACGGCACGGGCCATCTGG
>DATLVW010000513.1:0-3651 GCA_035577085.1 Thermoanaerobaculia bacterium | reverse complement strand
AGTTTCCGGTGGTCATAGAGAGAGGGTCACACCCGTTCCCATTCCGAACACGGCAGTTAAGCCTCTCATCGCCAATGATACTGCGCGGGCAACTGTGTGGGAAAGTAGGACGCCGCCGGGATAAAATTTATGAAAGGCCCTCGAGCAATCGAGGGCCTTTTCCTTTTCATTTCCGCACCGCTCCCGTATTCTCTCGCCCATGCGGGCACATGCGGCGGTCGCCGGCGCGCTTCTCGCGCTCGGCATCTGGCTGTCTTCCGGAACGCTGGCTCCCTACGCCGCCTCCGTCGCCAGACCCACCATCGTCGAGCCTTGCCACTACCTCGTCAGCGTCGATCACCCTCACCACATCGCCCCCTTTTTCATGCTCATGGGCGCGCCGCCTGAATATTGGCAATGGAGCGTCGTTCTGCGCCGCATCCTTTACCCGATCGCGGTCTATCCGTTCGTCCGGGTGGCCGGTGTGCTCGCGGGAGGACTCATCGCCAATATCCTCTTCAGCGTGGCCGCGCAGATCGCCTTTGCGGGCCTGATTGCGCGCAGATTCGGCCGCTCCAGCGGGATCGCCACTCTGTGGCTTCTGGCAACGTACCCAGGCATCACGTATTGGGCGGGGTTACCCTACAGTTACGCGGGGATCGTGCCTGCGTCACTATTCTGTATGGCCCTTCTCCTGCGTACTGACGAGGCGACCCACCTTCGCGAGGTGATCGCTGCTGCCACAATGATGGGCGTCGCTTTTCTTGCCTACGATCTGCTTCCCTTCTTCCTTCCGGCAGCAGTAATCACCCTCACCGTGCGTCGCCGCTACACCTGGGCGGCACTGGCCGCGTTACTAGCCGTTTTGCCCACGTTGGTCGTGCTGGCCACGTTCCGCGCCATGTCGCTCGAGGTCTCCAATAGCAACACGTCGACTTACGGGGCAATCCTGAGCAGCTACTTGCATCCGAGCTGGAGCGGGGAATGGGCTGCGAGCCTGGCGCGTCTGCCGGTCGTTCTGGCCAGCAACTTCCTGTTCAGCAATTTCATCTTTTTGCCGCTCCTTTTTCTCGCTGTCGTCGTGATCCGCCGAGGCAAGTGCCTCGGAGCTCCTGAGCTGGCCGTGCTCACTGCCGCGCTCGCGCTCTTTCTCTTCAATAACGCAGCTCCGCCTTACTACGGGTGGCAAATGCGCGGGGAGTGGATTGCGCGAATCTATCAGCCGATATTCGTGGTATTTCTCATGGCGATCGGACGTGCGCTACAGGTGCTGCCCCAATCGAGGGCACTGAAAGCGTGCATTCTGGCGGCTGTCATCGGAAACGCCGCGATCGTATTCGGCCCTGTCACCTTGACACCGTTTGGTCCATGGGCCTACCTCCGGTTCTACCAGCACGCCCCTACCACATTCATGCTTGCTAATCTTCGCCTCTACGGTCGCCGCCCTCTGGGCATTTGCCGCACCACGCACGAAGGCGACGATCTCCCGAACCCTGACACCGAGTTCAACCGGCCGGTGTACACGTATCGCTACGAAAAGAAGACACCGTAATGGAGGCTTGGAAGCGATATTTTCACGACCTGCTCGCGGCCGAGATTTCCTCGACCACCCGCTACTACGATGCGGTCGTTCAATATGGACGCGTCGAAGGCGACGATGGCTACCTTCTATCGCGGATAGAGAGCGGGAGCGTAGCGCTTTCGGAAACGCCGCCTGACCTTACGGCCGGCGACAGACGCGCGGCGGTCCTTCTCAACGGCACGCTCAACCACCATCTCGACGTACAAGGATTGCTCGCGAAGCTCAAGCCGCATCTGGCGCGCACCTCGCGCGTGATGGTCGTCGCTTTCAATCCTTATCTGCAATGGCTCTACAGAGCTGCGGTACGATTGAGATTCGAGCGAGGCCAGGTTCCCACTACCTTCCTCACCATCACCGATCTGGACAATCTCTGCCGGCTCTCCGGCTTCGAGCGGATTCGCGTTCGACCCGCTGGCTACGTGCCTTGGCGTCTCCTCGGCCTTGGTTCAGTCGTCAACCGAATCCTTCCGGCCATTCCCCTTCTCAAACACCTCTCCCTGGCTTCGATCATCATTCTCCGCCCCGTGATCGGCGACGACGTTGAACGACCGGCCTCGGTTTCCGTTGTCATCCCGGCTCGGAACGAACGTGGCAACATTGAGGCCGCGCTACAGCGAATGCCCGACATCGGCTCAGACTTCGAGGTGATCTTCGTGGAGGGCCATTCTTCCGACGGAACCTGGGAGGAGATCCTTCGGGTCCGTGAAAAGTACTCCGATCGCATGAACATCATCCCCCTTCAGCAGAGCGGGAAAGGAAAATCGGACGCGGTGCGGCTTGGTTTCGAGCACGCGAGCGGAGACCTTCTCACGATCCTTGACGCCGACCTGACCATGCCGCCGGAGCTTCTCACCCGATTCGTCGGCGCGTATCGAAGCGGCGTCGCCGACTTCATCAACGGCAGCCGCATCGTCTATCCGATGGAGGGCGGGGCCATGCGGTTTCTCAACCGAGTGGGCAACGTCTTCTTCGCCAAGGCGCTGAGCTGGGTGCTTGGCATTCGCCTCGGTGATTCCCTTTGCGGCACCAAGCTTCTGCGCCGCGACGACTACGCCCGCCTGGTGGCGTGGCGAAGGGATTTCGGCGACTTCGATCCCTTCGGCGATTTCGAGATGCTTTTCGCTTCCTCGGTGCTGGGACTCGGCATCGTGGATGTACCGATTCGTTACCGTGCCCGTCAGTATGGGTCCACCCAGATACGCCGCTTTCACCACGGGCTCATGCTGTTGAAGATGACCCTCGTCGGGTTTTTTCGCGTCAAGCTTGGGCGTATTCCGAAATGAAGGTTCTGACGCGTATTGTCCCTCTGGCCTACCGGGTCCTGCGCGTCGAATCATGGGCACGCACGCGCGCCGGCGAGGGGCTGTTTCTCGCGGCCTTCTTCGCCTACAAGAGATGGATCGAAGATCCGCATGCTGCGTTCGCTGTACGGCATCCGGAAGTTTTCGCAGGCGGCCATATCCTCGACGTCGGCGCGAATGTTGGCTACACCGCGTGTTTGTTTGCGCGTCAGGTCTCGCCGCCGTTTCGAGTGCACGCCTTCGAGCCCGAGGAGCTGAATTTCGCGCGCTTGAAGCGAGTCATTGCCGCCCGCCACCTCGGCACCGTAATCGCGGCGGTGCAAACCGCGATCGGCGATCGAGAAGGCACCGCTGCCTTTCGACAGAATCCTGATCATCCCGGCGATCATCAGGTTGTCGACACAGCGGATGAATGTGCCATTCGCGTTCCGATCACAACTCTCGATGTCTACGCCGCAACGAATCACATCGATCCGGTGAAGTTCGTGAAGATCGACGTGCAGGGTCACGAGCTGGCAGTCAGCCGCGGCATGAGCGATCTCGTCGAACGGAGCCCGATGCTGGAGATCTCCTTTGAGTATTCGGGACCGGCCTCGAATGCGGTCGTGGACTGGTATCGTGCCCGGGGATTTGTCTTGTCGATCATGCGCCACGACGGAGGACTCACACCCCTCACCGACGCCGCGCTTGCTGCCGCGCTGCAATCGCGCGCGTACTGCGACATCTTTGCAACGCGGCGCGGGAACCTATGAAGCTTCGCATCGAGACGAAGTTGCTCACCGAACCATG
>DATLVW010000512.1:0-12905 GCA_035577085.1 Thermoanaerobaculia bacterium | reverse complement strand
GTCACCGACGTGTACAACGGCGGCGTCATTCACGAAGAGAATCAGCCGGCGCATCTGTTGATCGCGGACACCGAAGTCTGCATCACGCGCTGCACCGAGGAGTTCGGGAATCCATGTTTTCACTTCTGTCCGGCGCAGGTTTACGAGCCGCAACCGACTGCTGATGGCCGCGGAAAGGTACCGTTCCTCAACTTCACGAACTGCTTCCATTGCAAGACGTGCGACATCATGGATCCCTATCAGGTCATCACATGGGTACCGCCGGAAGGCGGAGGCGGACCGCACTACAAGAAGTTGTGACCTGCGAGCGCGGGGCGGCGTCGAAATGACATGCCGGTCCCCTCTGTTGCATCGGGCGCTTTGAAATGACGACGCAGCCGCTTTCACGCCACCCGACGTTCGAGAAAATCGCTGCGCTGCAGGCGAATGTCGAGCGTGTGATCCGCGGCAAGAGCGAAGTGGTGCAGTTTTGCATCGCCGCGTTACTCTCGAAAGGGCACATTCTCCTCGAGGATGTGCCCGGTGTTGGCAAGACGATGCTCGCGCATGCACTGGCGCGGTCGTTGTCGCTGTCGTTCCAGCGCATTCAGTTCACGAGCGACCTGCTGCCCGCGGACATCGTCGGCGTGACGATCTACAACCAGGATGCGCAGGAGTTCGAATTCGTCTCCGGACCGGTGTTCACGAACATCCTGCTCGCGGATGAGATCAACCGGGCAACTCCAAAGTCCCAGTCAGCGCTGCTCGAAGCGATGAGCGAGGGGATGATCTCGATCGAGAAGAAGCGCCTGGCGCTACCCGATCCGTTTCTGGTGCTGGCGACGCAGAATCCGATCGAGCACGTTGGGACGTATCCGCTCCCCGAGTCGCAGCTCGACCGCTTCCTGATGAAGCTGACGATCGGTTATCCGAATCCAACCGACGAGAAGAAACTCCTTCGCTCCGGCGGGGCGCAGGACGCGCTGGAGCACCTCGAGCCGGTCCTCGAAGAGCAGGAAGTCCGCGATCTGCAGGCGCACGTCGCGTCGATTCACGTCAACGAATCGCTTGTCGATTACCTGATGACGATCGTCGAGACGACGCGAACGCACGCCGAAGCAGCCCTCGGCGTCTCTACGCGCGGCGCGCTGACGTACTTCAAGGCCTGTCAGGCGCTGGCGATGGTTAATGGCCGCGACTTCGTGATCCCCGAGGATGTGAAGCGGCTGGCGGGACCGGTGTTGTCGCACCGGATCGTGATGAAGGACCGGCGCCTGCTGCGCGCCGATGGCTCGCCGGAACAAAGGTTCATTCAGCGGATTGTGAGCGAGATTCCGGTGCCGCGGTAACGAAGCCGATCGGACGTTTTTTGGCTCGCTCCTTCTTAATGCTGTGAACGAGAAACAATCCCGGGATGATGAGACACGCCGAAAACGCGAGAAATGCGAGCGTGCCGTAGTACATGGGATTGATGTCGATCATGTCATTTACCCGAGTGCGAGCGAGATTCCGGTGGCGAGGCGGTGAAGCCCGCCGCACGCTTCGAGGCTTCCTCTTTCCGGATCTTATGAATCGACCACAAGCCTACTACTAGTAGAAAACCGCCGAACATGACGAATGGCAGGGTCGCGTACAGTTGCGGATTCATTGGGCCTCCTTCGCCGTGATTTCAAGATAGATACCGAGTAACCATAACATCGCACACCCGAAGAAATTCATCGTCAGATACGGCAAAGTCAGCCGGCCACTAAGCAGCGCGTCCAGCGCCGAGAAGACTAGCCACAGGAGTGCCATTTCGCGGGCCGCCTCCGCCCCGCGATCCTTGATCAACCGCCAGTGCTTGAGCGTCAGGTTCCTCACACACCGAGGCTACCTCGGAAATCGCGAAGTGGTGCAAACCTCTACCGATTGTGGAGTTGAACGTTACCGCAGGTCCTGCGCGATCACCTGTTGCCGGTCGAAGCCGCTGATGTTCGAGACGTCGTCGACTACGCCGATGGAGATCTTGTTCAGGCCCGGCTCGCACATCAGGTCGAGCGTGTACGTGTAGTACCGCCCCTTGCTCTTCGGAAAGTCGGCCAGCGGAATCGTGATCTGGTGTGACTTGCGCGACACGTCCGACATGTCGCCGTCCTTGTTCCCCACGACGACGTAGATCGAAAAGCCGCCCATGTAGGCTTCACCCTGTTGCAGGAGAGTGAGGTTGTCGACCGGAATCTGGATCTCGACCGGGATCTTGAAGAGATCGTCAGCCGGAATCGGCGCGTTGACTTTGACGCGGACATTGAGATCGTTCGACTTCGTTCTGTACAGGAGGTTGGCGATGACGCGGTCGCTCATGTCCTGGAACGTCGATTTCTCGACGAAGGTCTGACGGTTGCGGACCTGGAGAGCTTTGTTGTTGACGCGCACTTCGAGGGTGCGCTGCCGGTCGACGCGCTCCGTTCCGGCGCGGTACCCGAGGGAGTAGTACGAGTCGAGATCACGCCCGATGTTCTTGAATGCGCCGGCAAAGTTGTTCGTGCGTGTCGTGGCCAGACCGCCGGTGAGCTCGGCCATGAGCTGGAGCGACTCGGTGGTATTCGAGACGGCCGCGGAGGTGACGTTGTAGGAGATCGCCTGCTGGTTGTCAGCCGACGTCCCTTCGCTTCCCGCGGCGAGGCCGCCTGCGTGAATTGCGTAGATCGTGATGCCGTTGGCGTTGGCCGTTTTGGCGATCGACTCGATCAGAGGCGCACCGTTGTAGCTCATCGCCTCGAGCGTCGAGCTGGACTGCCACCCTTTGTCCTTCGCCACGTCATCGATCATGGCGAAGACTTCGCGCCCTGGCTGAATCTGGAAGCCCTCGGTCGTCAGGATGAGAATCTTCTTCCCCTCCACGCCGGCCAGTGTCGTCAGAAGTCCGTTGATCGACTCCACGCTCTGCCGGAGATCGTGGTCGACCGAAGACGCATAGGTACGCGCATCCGCAAGAGCGTCGTCGTAATTCGTTGCGTCCCTGATGCGCCCCATCACGTCTTTGGCTTCGCTTTTGTTCGCAATGCCAAAACCTGACTCGCCAGCGATGGAGTCGAGCATCTGTTGAATCTGGACGGGGTCGCGCGTGAAGGGCACGCGCACCTTGAGGCTTCGGTTGTAGGTCGCCAGCATGGCCTCGTCGCCCGGCCGCATGACGTCCTTGACGAAGTCCTTCATCTGCTTGAAGACGCGGTTGCGGTTGAATGGAGCGAGGGAGAGGTTGTCGATGTAGATGATGATGCGGCGCTTCAACTGCTCGCTGATCTCTTCCTTCGGCGCTGGCGCCGGTGCGGCCGCCGTGGTCGCTGGCGCAGTTCCGGTCGTGACCGGAGGTTTGGCCACTTTTCCGTCGATCTCGTAGAAGTTCGAGATCTGCTTCTCCTCGCCGTTCTCGAAGATCCGGAAGTCGTCCTTCGTCAGGCCGGTGACCGGGTTGCCCTTCTTGTCCGTGACGACGACATCGACGCCGATGACGTGGACGTCGATGTTCTCGACGAGCTTCGGCAGTTCAGTCGGCGTTTTCTGCTGTGCTGCCAGAGGTCCGGTGGTGAGGGCTGCGATGAGGATGGCCGAGGTGACACGAGTGAAGCGAAGTCGATTCACGAATAGCTCCGATTGAACGAGATATCGGCCATTGCCGATGGAACGGCGGCTTCCGGCACCGGTGCGTCCCTACGTTTAGACGAATCAGGGAAGCGCTCCGTTACATGCGAGAATGAGCCGCCGGTCGGAACCCACGCCCGGCACAAAAACTTCCGGCGGCACGCTCGCGTCCGCCGTTCACGCGCAACCCATGCAAACGCAAGCATCCAGACAGGATCCAATCTCGTTCTTGAAGATGGCCGGAGGCGGGAACGACTTCGTGGTCATCGATAACCGGTCGGGGCGCATCGACGATGCCGCCGCGCTCACCAGGCGGATCTGTACTCCCCATCTTTCGGTCGGGGCAGACGGTGTCATCCTCATCGAGAACACGGGGAAGGCGACGTTCCGCATGCGTTACCTCAACGCCGATGGCTCGCCCGCAGACTTCTGCGCGAACGGCACCCGTTGTGCGGCGCGCTTTGCACTCGTGAATGTGATCGCGCCGAAGAAGATGACGATCGAGACGGGCGCAGGTGTCGTGGCTGCAGAGGTTAGCGATGGCGGGCTCGTGACGCTTACCCTGCCGCAGCCACATTCGTTCCAAGCGGATCGTCCGCTGCGCGTCGGCGAGACGGTGATCCGAGGAAGCTCGATCGTCGTCGGCGTGCCGCACTATGTCGTCTTCCTGCGCGACAACCTCTGGGCCCAGGACATCGTCCCCCTCGGCCGCGCCCTTCGTATGCACCCGGGTCTGCAGCCTGCCGGCGCCAACATCAACTTCGTCGTCGTCCGGGAGCCGGGAGCGATCGAAGTGCGTACCTACGAGCGCGGCGTGGAGGCAGAGACTCTTTCCTGCGGATCGGGCGTCGTCGCCTCGGCGGTGACGAGCGCGCTCTTCGGGAAGACGACGTCACCCGTGAAGGTCCTGACCCGAAGTGGAATCACCCTCGAAGTATCGTTCGCCCTCGACGGGAGCGACGTAAGCGAGGTCCAGCTTCGTGGCGACGCCCGCGTCGTCTACCGCGCCTCGATGACACCCGACACGATCGAAGGTTTCGATCCGGAGTGGGTTCGCAATCCAGCCGAGAACGTGGTGTGCTGACGACACCCATCGACGCCCATCTTCCGCTCATCGTAGCGCTAGTCATCGCGCTGGTCTTGATCTGCGCGTGGACCGGGCGTGGGACGCGCTGGGCGGCGCCGGTGCAATGCGCGGTGCCTCTCCTGATCGTGGCAATGATGACGCTGGCCGATGAGCGCACGCGGCTGCTCGCATATGGCGTGATCGTAGCGCTGGCATACGGCGCCGCGACGATGGCGGTCTACGCGAGCAGCGCGAGCGCGATGGAACGCCGGCGTCCCGCCGGCTGGCTCGGCGGCGTCTCGCCGCCGGAAATCGCGCTGACCGTCGTCGGAATCGTTCTGCTCCGCTGGATACCGCTGCACGACGTGCGCATCGTTCGCGAGCTGGTGGTGCTCGCAGGAAGCCTGGCGTTGCTCTTCGCGATGCCGCGGCGGCGAGACGCCGCCGGGCCAGCCGGCGGGACGCCAGCGTTCCTGATCGCGGTGCTGGCCGTTGCTGTGGCGACGCCGGCGCGTGCGGGGATGGTGACGTTTCTGCCATTCGCACTCGCTTTGCTCGTGGTTGGGTTGCGGAGTCTCGGAGTCTCGGCGAGCACGAGTTCCCGCGTCCTCCCGAGCGTGGCCATTGCCGCCGTCCTGCTCCTCTGCGCCTGCTTTGCGCGCTACTCGCTGGCGACGGTCTATGTGGCCGCGGCGATCGTCTTCCTCGCTCCTCTGATCGATCGCGTGCGGCCGCTGTCGTACGCGGCGGTCGTGGCTATATTCGCGCTCTGGCCATGGAGCGGCATCATCGCCCGGGCGTTGCCGATCGCTCGCAACTACGCGCCGTCGGTGGGGGAGGTGCAGACGATCTCTCACGCTCTGGCGGCCAACGAGTCGCTTCCTGTCTCGGTACCGCCTCACGTTCGCGAAGCCATCGTGACGACGTGCGGCGGGTACACCGAACGCCTCCGATCGGGACACGTGGTAGGCGCGATCGAAGCGACCGATCAGCATGGGCGGGTGACGGTACGCCCGATCCGCATCGGTGACACGGCCGACTTCGGCTTCATGCGCCGCGAGCAGTTTTTCGCCTCGCGCAATTCGCTTCCGCGCTTTTCGCCGGGCGAGATCCGCGAATACGGCGCGAACGCCTGGATCGTCGGCGCGGGCCGCACGACGGTCACTTGCGCGTCCGACATCGTCTCGCTCCGCGTCGTTGCGGCTGGCGATCTTCACGCGCAGTCGCGGCTGGCGATCGATTCCGTCGAGTATCCAAAGCGATGAAACTGGCGCTTTTCATCGTCGCCGCTCTCGCAATGCCGCTCTTGGTATTGCGCGCCCCCGTGCTCCGGCGCTGTCTGGGTACGCAGCTTGGGGCGGTGATCGCCTTCGCAATTCTTTGGGCCTATGGGCGCGTGCTGCTCATCGACGTCGATCCCTATCTCGTTTTCGTAACCCTCGGCGTGATCATCCTCGCGATTCCTCTCGCCTTTCTCGCGTTTGCCGATGACGTGCGCTGGAGCGCAAACCGCGCCTTCCTGATCGCTGCAATCGGCTACGCGGTGATGATCCCCTTTCAATTGCTTACGCCGATCGATGGCGATGAGCCTTATTACCTGATGATGTCCGAGTCGCTGGTGCGCGACCACGATCTCGATCTCACCAATCAGTATCGGGAGATCGCGCACTCCGATACCGGCCGTCCCGATCTCGCTCCGCAACCTGGGGACCCGAGGGGAGCGCATGGCGAGCAGTACTCGCGGCATGAACCGTTCCTGCCGATCCTGATGGCGCCGGGCTACGCGCTCGGAGGTGTGCCGGGTGCGCTGGCCGTCATCGCGTTGTTCGGAGCGCTTCTTGCGCGATCGACGGTTCGCTTTCTCGAAGACGAAGGCATCGACGACGCGACAACGCGCGCACTCTTCCCGCTGATCGCCTTTGGCCCGCCGATCGTGTTCTACGCGACGCGCATCTGGCCGGAAGTGCCGGCGGCGTTCTGCTTCCTCGAGGCGTTGCGCGGCGTACGGCAACGGCGTCCCGCTCGATGGATCACGGCGATCTTCGCACTCGTGCTGCTCAAAATCCGATTCGGGCTGATTGCGATCGTGTTGCTCGCACGCGCCTTGCGCACGCGCAGGCAAGTCGTCATCGCCGGGGCCGTGGTGGCTGTTCCTCTTCTCGTGGCGTGGATGATCACCGGCAATCCGATGAACACGCATTCGTGGCAGGAGCTCATTCCGGGCGGACCGATGTCGTATTGGCGCGGTCTTTTCGGCCTGGTGCTCGACGGTGCAGGCGGTCTGCTTTTTCAGGCGCCGCTCTATGTGCTGGCGATCGTTGCGCTTGCGCGCTGGCGGGAGATGCCGGAAGGTTTCCGTCTGGGCATCAGCGCGTCACTCCTCTACATTCTTTACCTCGTGCCGCGCTCGGAATGGCACGGGGGCTGGTCTCCCCCTCTTCGCTACATCGTCGTCCTGATGCCGGTCCTTGCACTCGGAAGCGCGGCATTGTGGGAGAAGGTGGGTACAGGGACGCGAGCTCTCATCGCCGGCTGGACGCTGATGCTCGTCGCGCACGGCGCAGCATTTCCCTGGCGCCTCTTTCATCTCGCCACTGGTGAAAACTCCATCGGAGAATCGCTGAGCGAACGGTGGCACAGCGACTTCTCGCGGCTCATGCCGAGCTTCATCCGCCCGAACCTTGCGGCAACGGTTGCGAGCGTCGTATTGGTCGTAGTGCTCGGTATGGTTGGTATCGCAAGATCAAGGGAGTGGGGAGTGGGGAGTGGGGTGTGGGAGTTTCCGGGCGGATCGAATCTGCGTCGCATTCTCCGCCGCGCATCCGACGATTCCCACCCCCCACTCCCCACTCCCCACGCCCGCTCTCCTCGGCGCACGATGACTGGGATCGCACCGCTGCTCTTCGCCGCGATCTTGCTCGCGGCATTTACCTACGGACGCAGACCCGCTGACCGCGTCGAATTCGAAGACGCGCACGTGATCCACAACGGCGGCGAGCTTTTCCCTGCCGAATGGACCGTTTCGCGTTTTCTCTACCAGGGCGGTTGGGTCGTTCACGCTGGCGACACGCTCTCGTTCCTGGCCAAGCCCGGACCTTCCATGCTTCGTTATCAGTCGCGCGGCGGGGCCACGATCGAGATCGGCGGGCATGCCTTCGTCCTGCCGCCGAGTGGTGCGATCTACGGATACACGACGATCAACACTGGTCCGGGCGGGCGCGCACAGTTGCGCTGCCTCGACGGAAGCGCCAATCTCGACTGGATGCAGCATGACTGACGTCTCCGTGATCGTCCTCGATATCGACGGTGGCGACATGCTCCGCGCCTGTCTCGAATCGATTACCTCGCAGACCCTGCCGCCGAAGGAAGTGATCGTTTTCGATAATGGCTCGCGCACGCCGGCCGCGGAGCGCATCGCCTTCCGGCACGCCCTTCACCTCTTCCGAAGCGAGACCAACCTCGGCTTCGCGGGCGGCAACAATGAAGCCTACCGTCACGCAACCGGCAACTACATCGCGCTCGTCAACAACGACGTCGTTCTCGATCGCGACTGGCTCGCTACCGTCGCTTCCGCGCTCGACAACGATCCGAAACTCGCCGCTGTGCAAACGATCCTCCGCCGCGACGAGACCACGATCGACGGCGCCGGCATCGACATCAGCGACGGAACGTTTCGACAGATCGCTGCGGGAGTGGGGAGCCGGGAGTCGGGAGTCGGAGCCAAGACCAAGTCGCTCGTTCCGACCCCCGACTCCCGACCCCCCACCCCCCTATGGGGCGTCTCTGCCACAGCCGCGCTTTACCGCCGCGAGGCTCTCGGCCGCACCATCTTCGATGAGCAGTTCTTTGCCTACTACGAAGACGTCGACCTCTGCGCGCGTCTGCACGAAGCCGGCTGGCGCACGGAGGTGCTGCCGGTGATCAAGGCAACGCATCGCGGTTCGCAGTCGGCACCTCTCCTCCTCGGCGAAGCACTCCGCCTTCGAACGCGCAACCGCTACTTCGTGGCACGCCGCCATCGCGGTGTCGGCCGCATTAGTGCGCTTCTGTGGGAAGACACGAAGTTACTGATGAAGGGACGCTCGTCGCTGCAAGGAATCGTTGAAGGGCTGACACGAAGGATGAAGGATGAAGGATGAAAGAAGAGTGCTTTCCATTCATCCTTCGTCCTTCCGACTTCATCCTTGGATAGAGTGCGCGCCGTGAACATCGTCGTGCACACGCCGGACGTCGTCGGCGAACGGATGGCTGGCCCGGGGATTCGTGCGTGGCATCTGGCCGGCGAGCTGGCGAAGCACTTCACGGTCACGCTGGTCTGCAAACGCGAAGGAGAGCTTCCTGGTGCGGCCAGTTTCCGCGTTGCTGCTCGCGACAGTGCCGAAGCAAATGCGCGAATACGTGAGGCCGAGGTACTGATCGGGCAGCCTGCGCGCGGTTTCCGGCGGCAGCGCCGCGGACAGCGGATCGTTTACGACCTCTTTGATCCCGTGCTTCTGGAACTGCACGAGATGTACGGCCGCCATCCTTCGATGCGCCAGAGGGTTCACGTCGAGGCGGAGCGCTGGCGAGTGCGGCGAGCGGTTGCCACCGGCGACCTGCTCGTCGTCGCGACGAAGAAACAGCGGGAGCTCTATCGCGGCGCGCAAGGCCCCATCATCGAGGTCCCGTTCGGCGTCGAAGACTTCGACGCAGCCGCACCACAAGATCGCGAGAACATCGTTTTGTGGGGTGGCGGGACGTGGGAGTGGCTCGATCCTGCGACCGCGGTTGAGGCAACTATCGCGGTCAACCGCCGCGGCATCGACTGCCGCCTTCTGTTCCTGGGCCGTTCCCGTCCGAATCAGCACACCGTCGACCGGAGGCGCGAAGACCGTCTCGACGAGTGGATCACCGCAGGCGGAGCGTTCGTCGAGGCCAACGACTCGTGGATGCCGTACAACAGCCGTCTTTCGTGGCTCCGCCGCAGCAAAGTCGCTATCATGCTTCATCGTCCGACTGCGGAAGCTGCGTACTCGATTCGAACGAGGTTGTTCGACGCGATTGCGGCGGCGGTTCCGGTCATCACAACTGAGGAAGGGTTTGCTGCTGAGCTGGTGGCGGCGGAGGAATTGGGTATCGTTGTGCCACCATCGAACGCACCGGCTGTCGCCGATGCGATCGCGAAATTGATGACGGACGACGCTTTCTATGCGCGGTGCGTATCTAACCTGATCCGGATCCAGCCTCGATTCGGGTGGGCTGCGGTGACCGGTCCGCTGATCGAGGCAGTCAAAGAATGGAAAAGGCAACGAGAAAACTGAGCAGCGACCAGCCGGCGCCGATGTTGCGCGGCATTGCCACCGGTCCGCTCGATCTCTCGATCGCCATCGTGACGTGGAACAGCGAACGTTGGATCGAGCGCTGCCTGCAATCTGTCCGGGCCGCCTGCGGCCGGCTCGAATATGAGGTGGTCGTTTACGACAACGCCTCGTCTGATGCCACGCTGGCGGCGATGGGGAAGGATGTCGAAGTGATTCGCGGCGCCGTCAACGACGGCTTTGCGGCCGGCGTCAATCGCGTGGCCAGCCGCACCAGCGGGCGCTATCTCTTCCTCCTCAATCCCGACTGCGAGCTCTCGCCGCGCTCGCTCGAGATCCTGGTGGGGTTTCTCGACGAGAATCCGGCCATTGCCGCTGCCGCCCCTCTTCTTTCCGATGAAGCGGGCGAATCGCAGCGCGAGTTTCAGTTGCGGCGGCTGCCGACGCTGGCCACGCTCATCAGTGAAGCCTTCGGCATCGACAAGCTTTTCCCCGACAACCCGATGACGGCGCGCTACCGCTACCGCGAGCTCGAGCTGACGCATCCGCAGCCGGTCGAGCAGCCGGCCGCGGCGGCATTGCTGGTGCGGCGCGAAGTCTTCACAGAAGTCGGCCCGCTCGACGAGCGGTTCACGCCGGCCTGGTTCGAAGACGTCGACTACTGCCGGCGTCTCGCAGCGGCCGGCAAAACGATCTTTGTCGTACCTGCAGCCCGCGCGCGGCACTTCGGGGGCGCCAGTCTCGAGCACGTTCCGTTCGCGGAGTTCATCGCGCTCTGGTACCGCAACATGTGGCTCTATGCGCGCAAATGGCACACGCCAGGTGAGGCCGAAGTCCTGCGCTGGGCGATCGTTTTCGGGATGCTCCTGCGCATCCCCCTCGCGCTCGCCGGTCTCGCCAACCGTCACCTCGGGCGTCTGCACGCCGCACGCGCCTATGCCGGCGTGATGCGGAAGGCGTTCGCACGATGGAGCGGGGTCTGACGAACGGATTGGTCTCCGTCATCATCGTTAGCTGGAACAGCGCGCGATTTCTGGAACGCTGCCTGTCCGCTCTCGCGCAACAGACTCACCGCAGCATCGAGCTACTTCACATCGATAACGCCTCCGGCGACGATTCGATCGCCATGGTGCGGAGTGCTTTCCCATTCGCACGGCAGATCACCAACGATACGAACCGCGGGTTCAGCGCGGCGGTCAATCAGGGCGTACGCCTCGCCAACGGCGAATTCGTGCTCCTCCTCAATCCCGATGCGTTCCTCGAACCGGAGTACGTAGAACGCCTCGTCGCAGCCCTCGACCGCGCCGGCGAAACGTTTGGCATGGCTACCGGCAAGCTGCTCCAGGCGGAGAGTGGTCTGATCGATTCGATGGGCATCCGGATGACGCGGTCAGGACGGCATTTCGATGTGGACCAAGGAAGGGGGGTCGGGAGTCGGAGCGAAAAAGTGCTGGCTCACAGCCGTTCGCAAAGCCGGCCTCATTCGCAGCCGATCACGAATCAGCAAGACAGCTTGCCAGGTTCCGCTCCGACCCCCGACCCCCGACTAGCGACCCCCGCGCGCGAGGTCTTCGGCGTCTCCGGTGCCGCCGCGATGTACCGGATGTCGTTCATCCGCGACGTCGCGATCGGCGGCGAGTTTCTCGATGAGGATTTCTTCGCGTTTCGTGAGGATGCGGACGTGGCTTGGCGCGGCCAGCTCTTTGGCTGGCGGGCAATCTACGTCCCTGACGCCGTCGGTCATCATGTGCGCACCGTGACACCGGAGAAGCGCGGCAAACTCTCCGCGGACATCAACATGCACGGCGTCAAGAACCGCTTCCTGCTGCGCCTGAAGAACGAAGGGGTTTATCTCGCGTTACGAAACGCGCCGTTCGAGCTCGGACGCGATCTCGTCGTCATCATCGCTGCGCTGACGATCGAGCGCAGCTCGCTTCCCGCGCTCTCGTGGCTGTGGAAGAATCGACGCCGGATCATGGAGAAACGACGCGCGATTCAGAGCCGGCGCCGCGTCTCCGACCGCCAGATCGCCGGATGGTTTCGTTGAAGATCGCCATCGCTGGCACGCGCGGTGTGCCTGCCCGTTACGGCGGCTTCGAGACGTTCGCCGCGGAGCTGTCGGCGCGGCTGGTGGCGCGTGGGCACGAGGTAGCGGTGTACTGCCGTTCGGGGAGTGGGGAGTGGGGGGTGGGGAGTGGGAACGGTTCCAGGCCAACGCCAGCACCCGGCGAGTTGGGCGCCCGTGACGGGGGTGAAGCGGAAACTTCTCCCACCCCCCACTCCCCACACCCCACCCCCCAAGTCCAACGCATCGTCCTCCCCGCCCTTCGCCACAAGTACTTCGAGACTGTCAGCCACACCTTTCTTTCGGCGCTCGACGCGCTGCGACGCGATTTCGACGTGATCCTGCTCTGCAATGCGGCCAATGCCTTCGTGCTCCCGCTTCTTCGCGCAGCGCGGATCCCGGTGGCGATCAATGTCGATGGCATCGAGCGCCGCCGGCGCAAGTGGAATGTTATGGGAAAGGCGGTCTACGCGATCGGCGAATCGTTCTCCGCGCTCTTCGCCTCGCGCGTCGTCGCCGACGCCGAGGTCATCGCCGACTACTACCGCGGCCGTTACGGCATCGAGCCGGTCATGATCCCGTACGGTGCGGAGTTTCCGATCGAAGAGGACAGCGATGTCCTCGACCGCCTCGGCGTCCAGTCCGGTAACTACATCCTCTACGTGAGTCGCTTCGAGCCGGAGAACAATCCGTTGGAGGTGGTGAGGGCTTATGAGGGGGTGGGGAGTGGGGAGTGGGGAGTGGGAGAAGAGACTGCGGGAATCGCGGATCGGGAGTTGGGAGTCGGAGTGCGCGGCAACATCCTCGGCGCCGGCACTCGTCGGTCTTCGGACCCTTCTCTCCCCCCCCCCCCCCCCCCCACCCCCCCCCCCCCCCC
>DATLVW010000511.1:0-4246 GCA_035577085.1 Thermoanaerobaculia bacterium | reverse complement strand
CCAGCTTCTCCAGCCCGGTGGCTCCGCCTCGCCCGCGACGCTCGTCATTCCTCCCGATCAACTCGTCAAACTGATCGATCACACCCTGCTCAAGCCGGAAGCTACCGCTGAAGACATCGAGAAACTCTGTCAGGAAGCGGCGAAATTCGGCTTCTACTCGGTCTGCGTGAATCCCACCTGGGTTGCGAAGGCGAAGGCGCTGCTTCGCGGGACGAAGGTCAAAGTCTGCGCCGTAGTCGGCTTTCCCCTCGGCGCCCAGTCCTCGGAGATCAAGACGCTCGAGGCACGGCGCGCACTGCGCGAAGGCGCGCAGGAAATCGACATGGTCATCAACATCGGCGCACTGAAGAGCAAGGACGACAACCTAGTGGCCCGCGACATCCGCGGCGTCGTGGAAGTCTGCGATGACGCACGAGCCGTCTGCAAAGTCATCCTCGAGACCGCCCTGCTCACCGATGAAGAAAAAGTCCGCGGCTGCCTGCTCTCGATGAAAGCGCATGCCGGCTTCGTCAAGACCTCGACCGGCTTCTCGAAGGCGGGTGCGACGGTCGAGGACATCGCCCTCATGGCACGCACCGTGGCCCCGCGCAAACTCGGCGTCAAAGCTTCCGGCGGCGTCCGTACCTATGCCGATGTAATCAAGATGGTGCAGGCAGGCGCAACGCGCGTCGGCAGCTCCAATAGTGTCAAGATTCTGGAAGAGGCCACCCAGATGGCCTCGGGGAAGAGGTGAAAGTTGGCCGAGCTTCGCTGCTACGTATTCATTGACAGCCTGCAGCCGCAGTTCGCGTCGTTCCTCGGAACCGTCGCGCAGGGCTTCCTTCCGGTGCCGGGGCAGGCGGCGCTCTTCGTCGAGATCGCGCCGGGCATGGACATCATGCGCGTCACCGACGTCGCGCTGAAGGCGACCGATGTCAAGCCAGGGATGATGATCATCGAGCGCGTCTACGGCATGCTCGAGCTGCACGCCGATTCACAAGCCGACGTTCGTCAGGCCGGACAGGCCATTCTCGACATGCTGAATTTGAAGGAGACGGACCGCATCAAGCCGGAGATCACGTCCAGCCAGGTGATCCGCAACATCTCCGACTATCACACGCAGCTCATCAACAGGACGCGCCACGGCGACATGATCATCCCGGGGCAGTCGCTGTATGTAATGGAAGTGGCACCCGCCGGCTACGCGGCGATCGCTGCGAACGAAGCCGAGAAAGCAGCCAACATCAATATCCTCGAGGTACGGGCGTTTGGCAGTTTCGGGCGCGTCTACCTCGGCGGCGAAGAACGCGACATCGAAGTCGGATACCGGGCGGCGGAGCAGGCGATCGAATCGATCGCCGGACGCGCCGGACGGCCCTGAAAAGTAGAAAGCAGAAGGCAGAGAGCAGAAGTTCAAGACAGAAAACGAAAGGCAGAACCAGAAGGAAGAAACCAGAAGACAGAAAGCTGAAAGGGTTCCCGACTTTGCACCCTTCTGCCTTCTGCCATCTGCCTTCTGATTAAGGAGGACGCATGACAGACGCACTGGGCATGATCGAAACGAGGTCTTTTCCGGCGGTGGTCGAAGCCGCTGACGCAGCGGTGAAGGCAGCGCGCGTGGAGCTCGTCTCCTATGAAAAGACAGGTGGTGGCTACACGACGATCGTCATTCGTGGCGACGTTGCCGCGGTGAAAGCGGCGTGCGATGCCGCGCAGACGGCGGCAGGACGCGTCGGCGACGTGGTCACGGTGCACGTGATCGCGCGGCCGCACGACCAGGTCGACGTCATCATGCCGCTCGGCCGCACCTCGGCACCGGCAGTACCCGCTCGCTCGAAGAAGTAGCAGGACCCACGTCCATGCAACTCGCGAGAGTCGTCGGTACCGTCGTCGCCACGCGGAAAGAGGACAGCATGCAGGGACTCAAGCTCCTGGTCGTGCGCCCTTTGGACGAAGAAGGCCGCGAGAGCGGTAACGCCATCGTGTCTGCCGACGCCGTGGGAGCCGGTCCGGACGAGATCGTACTGATTGCCGCCGGCAGCTCCGCGCGGCAAACCGCGGTCACGGACAAGCGCCCCGTCGACTCGGTGATCCTGGCCATCGTCGATAGCTGGTACGTGGGCGATGCCGTGAAGTACAAGAAGTGAGTAGCCCGGGAAGTGACTAGCCAATGACTCGCCTGACCGATCAGGAAATCGAACAGATCGCGCGGCGCATCGCCGCTGACATGGGCCGCGTTGCCGCGGAACAGCCGCCGGCCGTTCAGGCGCAAGCGACTGGACTGGGCGTCTTCACCACGGTCTCGGATGCCGTGAGCGCCGCCACCATCGCGCAGAAGGAGTTCGTCGCGCTCAAGCTCGAGCATCGCGCCCGCATCATCGAAGCGATGCGGCAATCGATGCGCGAAAACGGCGCGATGCTGGCGAAGGCAGCGTTCGACGAGACAGGATTCGGGCGGTATGAAGACAAGATCGTCAAGAACCGCCTCGTCACCGAGAAGACGCCGGGGCTGGAAGATCTCGATCCGATTGCAACGACCGGCGACTACGGTCTCGCGCTCATCGAGCCCGCTCCGTTCGGCGTCATCGGCGCGATCACACCGGTCACCAATCCAACGTCCACGATCATCTGCAACTCGATCGGGATGCTCGCCGCCGGCAACAGCGTCGTATTCAATGTCCATCCGTACTCGAAGAGCTGCAGCATGCAGACGATCGCTCTCCTGAACAAGGCCATCGCGGCCACGGGCGGTCCTCCCAATGTCATCTGCGGCATTGCCACCCCGACGATCGAATCGGCTCAGGATCTGATGAAGCATCCCGGCGTCCGCCTCGTCGTCGTGACCGGTGGGGGAGAGGTCGTCAAAGTCGCCATGGCCAGCGGCAAGCGCGCCATCTGCGCCGGCCCGGGCAATCCGCCTGTCGTGGTGGACGAGACCGCGGACATCGACCAGGCCGCGCGCGACATCGTTCTCGGCGCCTCGACCGACAACAACATCATCTGCACCGACGAGAAGGAAACGATCGCCGTCTCGTCGATCGCCGACGCGCTCATCGCCTCCATGGGACGCCAGGGCGCCATCGTCATCCCGCGCGAGCGGCTCTCCGAACTGGAGAAGGTCGTCTTCACCGAGATGAAGGGTCCCCGGCAGAAAGCGTGGATCGACAAGAACCTCGTCGGCAAGAACGCCAACGTGATCCTCGCCAAGATGGGGATGAACGTTCCCGACTCGGTTCGCCTCATCGTCGTCGAGGTCGATGAGAATCATCCGCTGCTCTGGACCGAGCAGATGATGCCGGTCATGCCGGTCGTTCGCGTTCCTGATGCGAATCGCGCCATCGATCTTGCTGTGCAGGTCGAAGGCGGAAACCGCCACACCGCGGTGATGCACTCGAAGAATCTCGACAATCTGAGCCGGATGGCGAAAGCGTGTGACTGCTCGATCTTCGTCAAGAACGGCCGTTCCCAAGCCGGCCTCGGGCTCGACGGCGAAGGCTACTGCTCCTTCACCATCGCCAGCCCCACCGGCGACGGTCTGACCAGTCCGCGGTCATTCTCGCGCTGGCGCCGCTGCACGCTCGTTGGCGCGTTCAGGATTACGTGATGCCGAGGACCTCTGCTCTTGCCGTCCTCGACTTCGCGGACATCCCGGCAGGCGTCTGCGCGGTCGACGCCATCCTGAAAAAGGCGCCGATTGCGTTCGTGCGCGCCGGAACCGTGACTCGCGGCCGCTACCTCGTCGTATTCGGTGGGTCGACCGCGTCGACCGCCGAGTCGCTGGCGGAGGCGCTGGGAACGAGCGGCGAGGCAATCATCGATTACACCTTCCTGCCGGATGCGCATCCGTCGCTCTTCGACGCAGCCTTCGGTGCGCGCCGGAAGATTAACGGCTCGCTTCTCATCATCGAGACCGAGACCGCCGCTTCGATCGTTCGCGCGGTGGAAGCGGCTCTCAAAGGAACGCCGGTCGAGCTGATCGAGATGCGCCTCGCCGATGAAGGGCTGGCTGGCAAGGGCATCGCGCTGATGGCCGGAACGCTGCACGACGTCGAATACGCGGCGATCCTGGCGGCCAACGGAGTCGGAGTCGATGCGCCGCCGCCGCGCGGTTTCTCGCATCGCCTGATCGCCGCGCCGCACGAGATCCTGGAGCGCGACATCGCCGCGGTCACGCGATTCGACATCGCCCCTCTCCTCGAGCTCGACGGGGAGGCCGGCTGATGCTCCTCGGGCGCGTCATCGGTCAGGTTGTGTTGTGCATCGTGAC
>DATLVW010000510.1:0-3900 GCA_035577085.1 Thermoanaerobaculia bacterium | reverse complement strand
CACCGCAATCCTCTCCGCCCTTCGAGCCACCATCAGCCAGCTCACCCCCATCGCCGCATGAAAACCTTCGCGTCAGGAGAAGAATCTATTGGTTAGTAGTACAGAGGACACAAAGAACCTCTGTGCTCTCAGTGTCTCTGTGGTGAATCCCTGAAGTTCATGCCGCTTACTGCCCGTCATCTCCTCTGAATCTTCGCCTTCTGCTCGTCCTTCCGATCGGTGACTAGCGTCGTGACGATGAGGTAGATGCCGGCGATTGCGGCGAGAAGGTAGCCGGTCACCGCGATCGCCGGATATCCGAAGAGCTGTGCGTGTGTTGGGACGCGCATCATCATCGACGAGGCGATCAGCAGCGCGGCGATGATCACGCCCACCGTGATGCGGTTGGCGATCTTGTGGATGCCAGCGAGGAACTGTTCGGCCTGCGTGAGATTGAGGTGGAACGCCAGCCGGCCGGCGGCGGTGAGGTCGATGATCTCGCGTGCGCGGTGTGGCAGGTCGAGCATCAATTGATTGAGATCGAGCAGGGCAGGGTAGAAGTTGCGCGGCGCGAACTTCTGGGCGAGCTTCTGCACCATCAGCCGCTCGGCATAATCGCGGATCACCGTGTGCGGGTCGTAATCGGGATCGAGCCGCCGCGTGACGCCGTCGAGATGCAGCAGCGTCTTGGCCAGCATGGCCAGCTCCGCCGGCACCTTCAACTCGTTGCTGTTGGCGACGCCGATGACGCGGAAGATGAGGCGTCCGATGTTGATCTGACGGACATCGACGTCGTGAAACGTCGCCACCAGCGCCGAGATCTCGCGCACGAAGCGCATGGCGTCGAAGCGCTCCTGCACTTCCGACACCCGCACGCACGCATCCGCCGCCTCGGCGCCGCGATTCGACGACACAGCCAGCAGCAGTTTGATGATCTCGTCCTGAAACTCGCGGCTGACGCGGCTCACCATCCCGAAGTCGAGCAGGACGACCTCGGACTGGTTATCTTCGAGATCGCGCACGAAGACGTTGCCGGGATGCGGATCGGAGTGCCAGATCCCGTCGACGCAGATCTGTTTGAGATAGGCACGCGTCAGCGCCGAGGCGAGGTCGGCGTAGTCGTGGTCGATGACCTGCAGCGGCGTCAGCTTCGAGACCTTCCGCCCGCGTATGTGCTCGCTCGTCAGGACGCGCGAGCTGGTCATGTCATGAATGACGGTGGGGATATAGATCTGAGGGAACTCCGCCAGATTCTTGCGCAGGATCTCGGTATTGCGCGCCTCCTGTTCGTAGTTCAGCTCGTTCATCAGCGAGATGCGCGCTTGTTCGATCGCGCCAATGAGGTTCATCTTCCGGCCGACGTCACTGTGCTGCTCGATCGTGGTTGCGATCTCGGCGAAGACTTCGAGATCGTGCTTGACCTGTTCGCGCACATTGGGACGCTGCACCTTGACCACGACTTCGCGGCCGTCCCGCAGCACGGCGCGGTGAACCTGTCCGAGGGAGGCGGCGGCGAGGGGAGTGGACTCGAACGATTCGAAGGCCTTGGAGATGCGGACCTTCAGATCCTCTTCGACGATCCGCTCGACTTCGGCGAATGAAAACGGCTCGACGTCATCCTGCAGCGATTCGAGGGCGACGATGTACTCGGGAGGGACGATGTCGGGCCGTGTCGAGAGGACCTGGCCGAACTTGACGTACGTCGGTCCCATCCCCTTGAGTGCGCTGGCAAAGGCCTCGGCGCGGCGGGCGACGTCGGGCTCGATCTCCGAGGCAGGGTCGTCGCTGACCAGAATCTCGTCGGAATCGAACGAGAGGTGGAAGTCTTTGCGGCCATATTTTGTAAAGAGGACGAGCAGATCGCGGTAGGCGGCGATGTTCCGTGGCTTCAGCATTCTGCCGTTGAGTTTGCATTCTGCGCGCCTGACTCTGATCGGGCCGGCATGCTAGGATTACCAGAATCCAATTAGGAGCTTTTCACGATGTCTATCCATAGAACCCTGTTCACCTCGGAGTCTGTCACCGAGGGCCATCCGGACAAGATTGCGGACCAGATCTCGGACGCGATTCTCGACGCCGTTCTGGCCGAAGATCCGCTCGGCCGCGTCGCCTGCGAAACGCTCGTCACGACCGGTCTGGCGATGATCTCCGGCGAGATCACCACGAAGACGTACGTCGACTTCCCGTCGATCGTGCGCAACACCATCAAAGAGATCGGATACACGCGCGCCAAGTACGGCTTCGACAGCGAGACTTGCGCCGTGATCTCCTCGATCGATCCGCAATCACCGGACATCGCCCAGGGCGTTGATACGGGCGGTGCGGGCGATCAGGGCCTCATGTTCGGCTTCGCTTGCCGCGAGACGCCGGAGTTGATGCCGCTGCCGATCATGATCGCGCACAAGCTAGCGCGCCGGCTGTCCGAGGTGAGGAAAGCGGGCGAGCTCGACTTCCTTCGCCCCGACGGCAAGTCGCAGGTCACGATCGAGTATGAAGGAAAGCGGCCGATCCGCGCCGCAGCCATCGTCGTCTCGACGCAGCACTCGCCGAGCATCGGTCACGGTGACCTGAGCGAGGCCATCATCGAGAAGATCATCCGGCCCGTGGTTCCTCCCGAGCTTCTCGACGAACGGACAAAGTTTCACATCAATCCCACCGGTCGTTTCGTAACCGGTGGACCGCAGGGCGACACGGGCCTGACCGGCCGCAAGATCATCGTCGATACCTACGGTGGCCGCGGACGCCACGGCGGCGGCGCGTTCTCGGGCAAAGATCCCACGAAGGTCGACCGTTCGGCCTGCTACATGGCCCGCTACATCGCCAAGAACATCGTGGCGTCGGGTCTGGCTGACGAAGTGGAGGTGCAGCTCGCCTACGCGATCGGCGTGGCCGATCCGGTGTCGGTCTACGTCGACACGTTCGGAACGGAGAAGATCTCGCAGGAGAGGATCATCGAGCTCGTCCGCGAGAACTTCCTGATGACACCGCGCGGAATCAACGAATCGCTCAAACTGCGCCGTCCCATCTTCAAGAAGACCGCGGCATACGGCCACTTCGGCCGCACGGAGCCGGAGTTCACCTGGGAAGCGACCGACAAGGCGGAGACGCTGCGTCGAGCCGCGGGCGTCGCCGAAGCGGTTACCGTCTAAGTCTCGATCTCTTCAAAACAACAAAAGGCCGCGCATGTCGCGGCCTTTTTGTGCTCAAAACACGAAGCGCGCCGACCCCTCAGGGATTATCGGCGCGCTCCAAACTTCGCCAGCGTCTCCCGAGCGAGTCGGGATGATGGTGTGGATAGCGGAAAGTGTGCCAGCTTGTGATGCAGCACATCCTCTTCGAGATCCAGCGGAAGAGTTCTTCGCCCGATGATTATCCCTGGCTCCGACGTGAATGAATCGATCGGAAGGAACGTAGGTCGGACTCTCCAGTCCGACGCGTTTTTCGAAAAGGGGCGTCGGACTAGAGAGTCCGACCTACGTTGCGCCTTACGTGTGGCGAAGATCATTACTTGAAGGTCACAGTAGTTGACGTCGATTCGCGCGTCGCGTCTACAGCCTGTGAAAGCGCTGGAACGAACGTAGGTCGGACTCGGAAGGAACGTAAGCCGGACTCGGGAGGAACGTAGGTCGACTCGGAAGGAACGTAGGTCGGACTCTCCAGTCCGACACGTTTTTCGAAAAGAGGCGTCGGACTAGAGAGTCCGACCTACGTTGCGCCGTACGAGTGGCGAAGATCATTACGTGAAGTCACGGTAGTTGACGTCGATTCGCGCCTCGCGTCTACAGCCTGTGAAAGCGCTGGAACGAACGTAGGCCGGACTCGGAAGGAACGTAGGCCGGACTCGGAAGGAACGTAGGTCGGACTTGGGAGGAACGTAGGTCGGACTCTCCAGTCCGACACGTTTCTACTACTCCCACGATC
>DATLVW010000509.1:0-6367 GCA_035577085.1 Thermoanaerobaculia bacterium | reverse complement strand
TCGTAGCCATGTCGCTCATGGTCAGGAAGGTGATCTTCCAGATGCCTTCTTCTGCTTTCTCCGGAATGTGGATGCGGCTCACGTAGCGCATGGTCTCGCCGTCGCGTTGCTGTGCGAAACCCTGCCCCGCTTTGCCGTTCGGGCTGGTCAGCGTGCCGGAGATCCCGCGAATGCCGGAGAGGTCGTCGGTGGCGGTGACGATGAGAGTGGTGTCGCCACCGTCCTGCACCTGGGGCGGATCGAACGCAATCGAAATGAGCTGCGGCGGAACGGTATCTGAGTTCGGATCCTTCGGGTCGTTGGTGCCGGTGTTCGCTTTGTTGCCGGAGGGCGGCTGTCCTCCATTCCCGGCCGACCCGGATACCCCCGATCCTCGGAACGCATTCGAGGCCGCCTGCGTCGGCCGGCTGACCGGCGTTTGCGCCTTCGCCACCACCGGTACGGGAACCGTTTTCACGGGCGTCTGGACGGGAGAGACCGGAACGTCGAGTTTCGGCGCGCCAAGGGCGAGGAGCTCGCGGAAACGTTTTGCGCGCGCAGCAGCACGTGCGTTCGTTTCCGCCGAATCCCGCGTAGTGCTCGCTGTCACCCCGGCGGGAAGCGGCTCGTCGCCGGAGAGACCGTCCGTCCTGCGACTCGATCGTGCCGCGCTCGTCCCCGCAGCGGTCGGCGCAGACGCGGGCGATTCCGTGGTCGTCCGTCCGGAGTAGGAACGGGCGCGAACGACCAAGGCGGCCGCGAACGCAATCGCGAGGAGCGTCAGAAACGCGGAGAGGAAGGAGATCTGGACTCGCCGTCGCACTAAGTAGCCTTCCATCAAACAACAACCCGGACGGAAGTAATTGACAATTGATAATGGACAATTGACAACGAAGGCGATGTGTCCGGCTACTTCGCCCCGAACACCGCCAGCAGCGGGTCGTTCGCGTAGTTCGCTATCAATTGTCAATTGTCAATTGACCTCATTTCACCCTGAAGATCGCGTTCGCCAGCAACGGATCGTTCGCGTAGTAGATCTTCAGGTTCTGTCCTTTGTCGTTGACGGTGATCGACTGCACACGCCACACGCCGCGGGCCGAGTTGGTGTGAAGGCGGACCGTTCCTACGTAGGTGGTCGCGTCCCGCTGCTGGAGCGAGAAGAAGGTGCCGCTGGAGTTTCCTCCCGGGCCGACGATCTGCCCGCTGACGCCGCCGATGCCGCAACTGTCGTCGGAAACCTGCGCCACGAACTCGATGACCGGCTCGTCGCGCCCCATCACGATCTCCGTGCGGCTCAGTGCCAGTCCCTGCAGTACGGGCGGCTGGTTGTCGCAGGTATCGCCGGTGATGTTGAGCCGGACTGACTGCACGGCCGGATTCTCCGAACGAATCGTGGCGAAGTTGTTGGCGTTGTCCTGCAACTGCACCTGCTCGAGAGTCCAGTCGCCGCAGTCGAGGCACGTAGGCGGAAACACATCACACTCCCAAACATTGTCCGCGCCGGTGTGACAGCCGACGCCGAAACGCGCCAGCTTGGAAGGGCTGAGGAAGACGGCGGCCACGAGATGGACTCCCGACTTGTCGTCCTGGGCGTCGACGTAGAGCGTGTTGTGTTCGCCGGCACGCATCGCGCCACGCGCCAGCCAGACGTTGCGCAGCGTCGGAGCAGTCGAGTCGGACGCCGATGAGGTCACCTTCAGCACCGCGGTCGGCGGCAGAGTCCCCTGCCCGGCGCTGAGCGTCACGGAGTTCGTGGCCATGTCGCTCATGGTCAGGAAGGTGATCTTCCAGAAGCCCTCTTCGGCTTTCTCCGGAATGTGAATGCGGCTCACGTAGCGCGTGGTCTCGCCCTCGCGTTGCTGTGCGAAACCCTGCACCGCTTTGCCATTCGGGCTGGTCAGCGTGCCGGAGATCCCGCGAATGCCGGAGAGGTCGTCCGTGGCATTAACGACGAGAGTGGTGTCGCCACCGTCCGACACCTGAGGTGGATCGAACGCAATCGAAATGAGCTGCGGCGGAACGGTATCCGAGTTTGGATCCTTCGGGTCGTTGGTTGGGGTATTCGGCTTGTTGTTGGATGACGGCGGGCCGTTACTCCCTGCCGACCCGGATGCCCCCGATCCTCGGAACGCATTCGCGGCCGCCTGCGGGGGCCGGCTGACCGGCGTTTGCACCTTCGCCACGACCGGTACGGGAACTATTTTCACGGGCGCCTGGACGGGCGAGACCGGAGCATCCAGTTTCGGCGCGCCGAGTGCGAGGAGCTCCTGGAAGCGTTTTGCGCGCGCGGCAGCGGCGGTTGCGTTCGATGCCGTCGAACCACCTTGAGTGCTCACAGTCGAGCCGGTGGGAAGGGGATCGTCGCCGGAGAGACCGTCTGTCCTGCGATTCGACCGCGCAGCCGCGCGCGTCCCCGCCGCGGTCGCCGCCGAGGCGGACGATTCCGTGGTCATCGGCCCCGAGTAGGATCGGACTCGCACGACCAGGGCGGCCGCGAATGCAACCGTGAGGAGCGTCAGAAACGCGGATAGGAAGGAGATCTGGACTCGCCGTCGCACGGATGAACCTCAGTTGACAACGCCCGGAACAGCGAGAGTGAAGGCCGCGATTTCCGCCCGGAAAGATTCACCGCCCGGCGGCCGCATGAGATAGCTGCCCTGCATGGAGCCCATCGACGTCCGCAATGGGCAGAAACTCGTGTATTCGAAGACCTGGCCCGGAGCGAGGAGCGGCTGTTCGCCGACGACGCCGTCGCCTTCGACGCGCTCGACGTTGCCATCGGAGTCGGTGATGATCCACTCGCGGCTCATGAGTTGGGCGGTCTCGCTTCCGACATTTGATATTACGACGTGGTAGGCGAAGAAAAAGTAGCTCTCCTGAGGGTCGCTTCGCTCTTCGACATAGATGCTCTCGACCTGAATGCGGATGCCGCGGGTGGTGGTGTCGGACATTGGTTGGTTAGCTGGTTGCCGGGTTGCCTGGTTGCCAAGCTCACGGCGCTCGGTTCTTTTTTCGTTATCGGTCGTTGGATATAGAGGACTTTATCATTCGTGCATCGAAGCATTGGTTTCAGAAGCCAATCGACCGTCAGGCAAAGTAGCAACCCTGCAACGCGTCACAGGTCAACAAAACAACAAACTATGCGCTCTCCCCTGCTCCTGATCCTGTCTCTCGCTTGCTGGCCGGCGCTCGCGCAAACGGTACCGCAGGCATTCGGGCCGCCAGCTGCGGCACCGCCTGCCGAGCTGTCGACGATCGTCGTACCGATCAAGGCCTCGCTCGCTCCGCTCCTGCCCCAGCTCGAATCACAGGTACCGAAAAGCCTTTCGAAGACCGACGCGTTCGAGCTCGATCCGCTGAAACAGTTCGGGATGAAGTATCGCGTCGTCCGCGATCCGATCGTCCTGAACGCGATCGGCGGCGGAATCCACGCAACCACGACCATGCACTTCGCCCTCGAAGGCTGCCGCAGGACGAAGAAGCCGTTCAGCGATGAGATCGTGATGTGGCCGTGCCTTTCGTGCGGGTTCGGCGAGCCGATGCGCGATGCCTGGATCTCGCTCTCCTCGCACCTGGAGTGGGATGCCAACTGGCGCCTCCGTTCGACGACGCGGGCGATGCCGGTCGATTTCTCGTCCAACCGCTGTCAGGTGACGTTCGCGAACATCGACATCACCGACTGGAAGATCGCGCCGATCGTCAAAGACCAACTCCGGCAGGTGCTGAAGACGATCGACGCGAACACGCCGAAGCTGACGAACATCCGTCCTGCGGCAAGTCAGGTGTGGTCCTCGCTCCAGACGCCGGTAGAGATTGCGTCGCGAATGTGGCTGGTGATGGAGCCCGCCGAGGTGTCGCTCGGACCGATCACTGGGACGGGACTCTCGGTCACCAGTACGCTCACACTCCGTGCACGAACACGAGTCATCGTCGGAGAGAAGCCGCCAGTAGTTCAGAAACCGCTGCCACCGTTGCGTGTGTCCCCTGCGAGCACCGGCGGCATCCGCATTCCGTTCGACGTCGAGCTCTCCTACGACGAAGCGAGCCGCGTGATGACCGAGAACTTCGGGAAGCGCAAATACGAAGGAGTGGCCGTCGATTCGATCCGCATCGCTCCTGCCGCGGACGGCCGCGTGTCGATCGAATTGATCGTCGACTACCGCGAGTCCAGGCTCCGCCACTACAACGGTCCGGTCAACCTGGACGCGGCGCCGGTGTTCGACGCTGCCACGCGCACGATTTCGCTGCAGAACCTCGAGTACACGCTCGATTCGAAGCGGAAGAATCTTTTCGTCCGCATCGCCGACCGGCTGGCGCACGAGTCGCTGCGGGCACAGCTGGCCAAGACTGCGCACTGGTCGGTGGCGCCGCAGATCGATTCAATCCGGAGCGCGATCGCCAGCGCAGTGACACGGCCACTCGCGCCCGGCGTCGTGATGCGCGGCTACGTCGACGGCGTCGAGCTGCGCTCGATGACGCTCGACGCGAACGGGATCGTCATTCACGCACTGGCGACGGGGAACGCAGAGGTCGACATCAGCGCGTTTCGTTAATCGAGCCCGAAAAGCGCCGCGCGCCGGTATCGGCGCGGACGCTCGGGGAACGGAGCGGGTGACACGCGGGCCAGGCCCGGCGTTTGGCTACTCCGGAATGACGATGCTTGCCCACGGCAGTTTGCGGACGGCGATGACTTTCTCATCGACCGCATCCTGTGTTGCCGTGGCACCAAGGACCCGCTGGATGTACTGCACCTCAGGCGACACCAGAGGACGCTGGCTCAGGCGAGCAGCAGCCTTCCGGATATTGCTTTCTGAGACAGTGACTTTCGCAGCGCGCTTCGGTTTCAAAACGTTCGTCATGGGACAAGCTCCTTCTTAGTGTTGAACTGCCGGGGCAGGTTTCGGCGCGTCCTTTTTGGAGCGCGCTTCATTGACTACAACAGCCTGGCCATTCACATCGGTACCATCGAGACCTTTGATCGTGGCCTGTGCTTCTGCGTCATTGGCAAACTCGACGAATGCGAAGCCCTTCGACAGGCCGGTGACGCGGTCGTTCACGACTTCCGCCGTCGCCGGGGTTCCGAACGGCTTGACGAGCTCGGCAAGCTTCGCGTCATCGATATCTTTGGGCAGATTTCCAAAATAGACTTTCATGGGGTTGTTACTCCTGACCGCTTCCAGCGGGCGAGCTTCGCACGCACGGAGGAAAGGTGAGTTTGCTAAGAAGATTGAGTTCAGAAGCGCTGACTCAGCTCAGGCGGCCTGAAGGTTGAGGAAGGTTCCTCAAGGACTCACACCTTACACTATTGGTGCGAATAAGTCTATTCGCCACGAATCTCAGCGAAGAAGGCTTCGCTGGAGACCGGCCGCCCCAGGAATTGCTCCACCAGATCGCGCGCCGGCTCTTCGCTTCCACGGGCCAGGATCAGCTCACGGAAACGCCGCCCCGTCGCCGCGTTCATGAGATCGCCGCCGAAGGCGGAGATGAGATCGAGCGCGATAACTTTCGCCCACATGTAGCCGTAGTACCCGGCCGCATAGCCGCTGGCAATGTGGTCGAACGTGCCGGGAAAGGCGGTGCCGTCGATGGTGCCCATGGGCGTGGAGCCTTCCATGTTCCTCCAGAGCTCGAGCGATGGGCTGTCGGGGGTCGAGTTTCGGGAGTCGGGTGTCGGAGCCGAGGCTTGGGCAGCTTGTTCTCTGACTCCCGACCCCCGATTCCCGACGCCCGCCAACGCCATGTCATAGCTCGCATACAAAAGCTGCCGGCCGTAATCGATGCCGGAGCCAAATTTTTTCGCGGCACGGATGCGCTGCACGAGCGACTCGTCGACCAGAGGGCAGGTCGTGCAGTGGTTGCGCATCAGGGCCAGACTCTCCATCCGGCTCGCCCACTCTTCGTACATCTGCGAAGGCGCCTCGACGAAGTCCCGTTCCACGCTGGTGCCGGAGTGCTGGTTGTACTCGGTACGCGACAGGACGCCGTGCATCACGTGCCCGAACTCGTGAAGCAGGGTCTCGACTTCGCTGTGCGTCAGCCCCTGCCGGTTGAAGTTCGTCACCAGGACGCTGATCGGCTTTCGCGCAGTTCTGCGCGACACGCCGCGAACCGGCCAGGCGGCGGCATGCTTGTATTTGTCGTCTCGAGGATAGAGATCGAGGTAGATACCGCCGATGCGCTCGCCAGTAACGACATCATCGACGTCGTAGTAGATGACGTCGTCGTGCCAGACGGGGACGATGGCCTCGCGGAATTGAATGCCGTACAGCCTCTCCGTGATGTCGAGCATCCACTTCACGCACGGCATAGTCGGGAAGTACTCGCGTAATGCTTCCTGATCGACGGCGTAGCGTTTCTCGCGGAGCCGTTCGCGGTAGTACGTGACGTC
>DATLVW010000508.1:0-2865 GCA_035577085.1 Thermoanaerobaculia bacterium | reverse complement strand
CCGCCGCGAGATGGGATGGTCGCTGCGGTCGACGTAGATGGGGTCTGGTTCGGGGGTGAGGGGTGGGGCGTGGGGGGTGGGAGCTTCTTCGGGAGTCGCCAGTCGGGGGTCGGGGGTCGGAGCTGGCGCTAAGGATTCCTCGGGGTCGTGGGGGGTGGGAGTGGGGTGTTGGGAGTGGTAGCCAAGTCAAGAACGTCAGGAGATTCCGCTCGGTCGTCGAGCGTCATCGTCTGGATCGATGTTAATGTCGAAGGCTCGCCGGCTTCGGAGAGCTCCGACTCCCGACTCCCGACAACCGGCTCCCGCGCCAGCTCCGACTCCCGCACGGGCATCGTGGGCTCGGCTGGCGAGCCGTTCTCCCACTCCCCACCCCCCACTCCCCACTCCCTCGAATCACTCATGGGCTTTCGCCGGCCTCGCCCTCGGGCGTCAAACCCGGCGTGAAATGGTACTTGCTGTCGACGACGAAGAACGTCCGTTCCCAGCGCGTTTTCGTGAAGAAGTGGACCACGACGCCGGCCAGTTCCTTGATCCTCGCGGACGACGGTGCGTCGGGCGACGGAGGCGTTCCTTCGAATGACCAATAGACCATGAACGCCTTGCCCTTGATCATCGAGCGGGGCACGGTTCCCCAATACCGCGAGTCGCTGGAGCGATCGCGGTTGTCTCCCATCGCGAAGTACTGACCAACCGGGACAAAGTACGGCCCGAACTGATCGCGCGATCGATACGGCTCCGGAAGTTGCGGACGGGGAGGATAGATCGTCGGATCGACGTGGATCACGTACGGCTCCGCCAGTGGCTTTCCGTTGACCGACACGACCTTGTCGTGAACTTCCACGGTATCGCCGGGCAGGCCGATGACGCGCTTCACGAAGTCGGTGTCGGGCTGCAGCGGGTAGCGGAAGACGATGATGTCGCCGCGGCGGATCTCGCGTAGCGGCAGCATCCCGCCTAGGGTCGTCCCAGGTCCGTAAATGAACTTGTTGACGATGATGTGATCGCCGACTTTCAGGTTGTCCTCCATCGATCCGGTGGGGATCTTGAAGGCCTGGAAGGCGAAGATACGGGCAAAGTTGACGAAGATGACGGCGATCAGGAGTGCTTCGTAGTACTCGCGGATCGTCGATTTCTTGTTGGTTTCATCGACGGCCATTCGGCGGGGGTGTTCCCTTCAGGTCGTCCGCAATCCATGCGGCGGCAAATGATTGTACGACAGCGGGTGGGGCGGAGACGGTGTTTCCGGTCTGCCGGTAGCAGCCGGCAGGAATGGCCGGGTCTGCTGTGATCAGGGTAGCTGAAGGGTTGCCGGGGTGCTCGGGGGTGGAAGTGACCACGTACCTTCGCGTGGCGTCGATCCATGGGGTCTTCGCGATCTCGCCCCAGAACGTTTCGTTCTCTCGCGGTGCGACGGCGATCGCCACTCGTGCGTTGCGCATGAGCGCGGCGCGGGCGTCGCTCCAGGCGAACGGATGAGGGTCGAGCCAGAGGACGATCGGAACCTTCTCGCCGTAGTGCAGGTCGTTGGGGCGCATCACGAGCACTCCGCCGATCGGCTCGATCGAGACGTCGAGACGCGCCGCGGGCGGAATCACTTCCCTCCGCTTCTCGCCTGCATAGGTCATCTCCTGAAGACTTTGCGACGATTGCGGCGACTCGACGACGACCGCATAGCGCTCCGCCTCCGGTTCCCAGGCCAGGGCATCGATCTGCGTTTGCGGAAAGTCGGTCGACAGCGGCGTCGCGGTCGGGATGTGCACGGTGCGAACGATGCTGCCTGTCGCCGTGTGCAGAACGAAGCTGACCTTGTTTCCTCGCGGCGCCCACTGGACGTCCGTCTCATCAGCCGGATCTTCGGGAACCCAGTGGATGTCGCTGCCGTCCATCGAAACGAGTCCGATGTCGAAGTTGTCCTTCCGGCGCGCGGAGAAGACGACTTCCTTCCGATCGAGCGAAACATCGAAGGAGTCGATCGCAGCAAAGGGTGGGGTCAGACCTTTGGTGCCGTTGAAGATTCGGTTTCCCACCACGTGAATCGCGGTCTGGGGCTTCGCCGCACACGAGACATGCGCGCAATAGTCGCCGACCAGCGCGGCTTGCGGCACGGTCTGCCAAGCGGCGGGAATCGGTATCGACGAGCTTGCGCACCCGCTGAGCAGAAGCAGCCCCATCGATAGACCTAGTTTCATGCTGGCGGATTCTAGCACGCGGCCTAAATGATTGATTTTACTAGTGCAAATCGATGTGAACACTTGGCTGCAATATTGCTCAATAACTAAACGAAATCGAGTGAGGAGACACAACGATATGGATCTCCAAAACGAACTGTTTGTATCCCGGAAGAAAGCAAAGCGAGGGAAGGCGACGATCGCCTCCCTTATCGTTCACGGCGGAATCATCGCCCTGATCGTTTTCATCTCCACGCAGGCGGCGCAGAGAGTCGCCGCCGAAAACAAGCCGATTCACGCGTTCTTATCGTCATCGGCCCCTCCCCCACCGCCGCCTCCGCCGCCGCCCCCGGCGGCCTCGCATGCGGCCTCGACACCGAAGCCGGTCGTCAAGCCGGTTCAGATCCCTCAGCAGACCTTCGTGCAACCGCGCGAGATTCCGAAAGAAGTGCCGAAGGTTGATATCCCCACACCGACCACAACCGCGCCAGTCGATACCACACCGGCCCAGCCGGCGAATGATCCGCCGGGCGCACAGGAAGGTGGCGTTCCCGGCGGCGTCGTTGGAGGCGTAGTCGGTGGACAGACGGGCGGAACTGTCGGCGGCGAGGTCGGTGGCCAGATCGGCGGCGTCCTCGGTGGTGAAAAGGGCGGCACGCCGGGCGGGCAGGTCGGCGGCACAGGCGAAGGAACGGGT
>DATLVW010000507.1:0-5710 GCA_035577085.1 Thermoanaerobaculia bacterium | reverse complement strand
GGGGGGTGCGGATTGTGGGGCGTGGGGTGTGGGAGCTGGCGTCGCCGGTTGTTGGATTGCTTGCGTCGGCGCGAATTGGATGCTGAGCGTCGAGACCTGCTGCGGCGCCCTTGCGTGCATCGCGGTGTAGACGATTACTGCAACGATCGATCCATGCAGCAGGATCGAGAGGGCGATGCCGCCACCAGCGCCGCCGCTCAGGCGGGCGCGCTCGGCGAGCAGGTCACCGACGCGGTCGCGCATTCGCCTCCTTCGGTTGGGTGACCATCCCGAGCTGCTCGACGCCGGCGCGGTTCATGATGTCGAGCACCGCGACGACGCGGCCGTACGGCACGGCTTTGTCGGCTTCGAGCAGCGCGCGTTTGACGCGCCGCGCGCGCAGCATCGGCCCGAGCGTGAGATCGAGATTGGTCGAGCCGGCCGCGATGCCGTCGAGATAGACCGCTCCTGCCGCGGTCACCTGAATCTTTGCCGGGTTGTTCGACGCCAGCTCGAAGCTCTTTCCCTCCGCTGCGGGGAGCGCCACGGTCAACCCTTGCGTCAGCATCGGCGCGGTGACCATGAAGATGATCAGCAGCACCAACATGACGTCGACGAGCGGCGTGACATTGATCTCCGCCATGTCGCCGTAGTCATCGCCGTGATCGAATCGAAAGGACATTGTGTGTTGGTTAGACGCCCGTGCGAAAGGTTAAGTAACCGCAACGTAGGTCGGACTCTCTAGTCCGACATCGGAAGCAGTCGGACTAGAGAGTCCGACCTACGTTGCCCACTACATAAAATTTCTCTCCGTAAGATTCAAGAACTCCAGCGTAAAGTCCTCCATCTCGCCGCGCGCGTTGCGCATGCGTTGAACGAAGTGGTTGTAGGCGAGCAGCGCGGGGATTGCTGCGAAGAGGCCTGCGGCGGTGTTGATGAGCGCTTCGCTGATGCCGGGAGCGACCGCGGTGATCGACGAGGTCTGCATCGCTCCGATCGTGGCGAAGGCATCCATGATTCCCCACACCGTGCCGAAGAGTCCGATGAACGGCGACGCAGCGGCGGTCGTGGCGAGGAACGGGAGATAGCGGGACATCCGGGCCGCTTCGATCCGCGCCGCGCGCAGCAGTGACCGCTCCACGCTATCGAGCGATCGAATGGTGGCCGCGTTCGCGTGCGCGATCTGCGCTTCGATCTCCGCGTAGCCTGCTTTGAACAGGCCGACCAGCGAAGAGTGTGTCTCCTGCGCCGTCACTGCCTGCACGTCGGCCAGCTTCTTGGCGCGGCGGAACGCGAACATGAAACGGCGCGATGCGGCGGCGGATCGCCGAAAGCGTAGCGCGATCACGAAGATCACCGACCACGATCCGACGGAGAAGAAGAGGAGTACACCGAGGACGGCCTTCCCCACCCACCCCGTATGCAGAAACGACGTCCAGAGTTGCACTGCGATAAAGGTAGCACGTCGCTGCGGCCGTGCGCCCCTTCGTTGCGGACTCAGGCGGCAAGTAATCGAAAGGTTTGCAGATAGAACTCGACGTCATTCGGCGTCAGCGAGTAGAGCAGCCGGCCGCCGCCGCGTCCGACGGTGCTGAGGAACGAGTTTCCCTCTGCTCGCATGTAGAGCACGTCGCCCACGAACCCGAGGGGCAACCCGGACAGCAATTCCAGATACTCGGCCGCCGTCGCTGTGCCGTCGATCAGCACGCGGTCGACGTCGTGGTTGGCGCGGTCGAGGGCGAAGTTGAGCATCGAAACCGCGTCGACGAAGATCACGCGGTTCGGCGCCTTTCCGGAGACGTTCCATGCTCGCGCAGGCGAGGAGGAGGCACGGGCGAGAAGGGTGATGCGGCGGGGATCGTTGAACATCGCGGACCTCCCTTCAGTGATGAAACACCGCGGTGGTGACTGAGATGAGGAGTGCGGCGGACCAGAGCGCACTCATGACACGCCAGGAGTTACGTCCGCTGCGAAGATCCGAGGTGGTCTCGATGACGAAGTGTTTGATTTGAGCCATGTGAGTTCTCCTTGTGGTGTTGACGCCGTTAGTTGATGGTGTTGCTGGCCACTGTCGTGACCGAATTCGCTGGTGAGTTGGGGCTCGTCTCCGGAACCGCCTGCAGAGGAACCGTCCGTGTTCCGAACGCGTCGATGGGCCACACGTCGAGCGGTAATGTCCTGCCATTCGCAGCGAGGTAGATCTTCTCGCTGCTCAACAGTTCCACCCATCCGCTGGCATGAATCGAGTAGCGGTCGCCTGCGTAGACGAAGGTCGCGCCCGGCGTACCGACGAACTTGTAGGACACCGTTCCCGAGTGGCAAACAGGGATCGGGGCTGGCGAGTGGTGAAGGAAGGCGGCCAGGGTGATTGCGTGCAGGATGTTCATGGCAGCGACATACTCCAACGTCGATACCATCAGGCCATTGCTTTGAAATCGCTTTGAAATCAGAGAGTTAGCTGATCGCGGCGGATTGAACGCTGTTTAGGAACCATACAGACGTATGATTTTCGGACATTGAGCGATTCAGAAATCAGACAACGCCTGCTGATCGTCGACGACGACCCGAACATCGTCGCCGGCCTGGCTGCCCTTCTCTCCGACGAATGGGACGTCAAGACCGCGCTCCTGGCCCGCGATGCGCGGACGGTCTTTGCCGACTTCTCGCCCGATGTCGTTCTTCTGGACATGAAGCTCCCGGACGGGGACGGCGTGGAACTGCTGCACGACCTGAAAATGTACTCCGAGGCGGTGTCGGTGATCATGATGTCGGGCGAGGGCACCATCGACCGCGTCGTCGAGTCGATGAAGCTCGGCGCCGAGACGTTTCTTCAGAAACCGTTCGATAACAGCACGCTGACGCTGACGCTCCAGCAGGTCTCCCGCATCGCCGCCACGCGCCGCGAAGTCATCGCCCTCCGCCGGGGCGACTCGAATGACCTGGAGCGCCTGCCGGGCATCTCCCCCGCCGTCCAGAATCTGAACCAGCTCCTCGGCCAGATCGCGCGTGCGCCATCGCCGGTTCTCATCGAGGGCGACTCCGGAACGGGCAAGGGCGTCTTCGCGCGGCTCATTCACAACCGCTCGCCGCGTGCCCGCGCGCCGTTCGTCGATCTGAATTGCGCCGGTCTCTCGAAGGAGCTGCTCGAATCCGAGCTGTTCGGCCACGAGCGCGGCGCCTTCACGAACGCGATGAACACGAAGCCGGGCCTTTTCGAGATCGCGTCCGACGGAACGCTGTTCCTTGATGAGATCGGCGACATGGACGTTTCGGTCCAGGCCCGACTTCTGAAGGCGATCGAGGAAAAACGCTTTCGACGCGTCGGCGGGATCCGCGATCTGACAGCTAACTTCCGGCTCCTCGCCGCCACCAACCGCGACCTCGGCAAAGACGTCGGCACCGGCCGTTTCCGCGGCGATCTCTTCTACCGCCTCAATGTCGTCCGCGTCCGCATGCCCCCTCTTCGCGAGCGCCTCGAAGACATCCCGCTGCTCGTCGACGTGATCTTGCGTCCGCTGGCGAAAGAGATGGGCCGCCCCGCACCACCAGTCAGCCCCCGGGCGATAAAAAAATTAGAGAGCTACGCCTGGCCGGGCAACGTGCGCGAGCTGCGCAACGTCCTCGAGCGCGCCATGCTGACGATGACCGCAAAGGAGATCCGCAGCGAGGATCTGCTCCTGGAATCGGACCAGGCCGCGATCGCGACCAAGTCCGGCGGTCTGCCAACTGCCGATTGGGAGATCCGTCCGCTCGAAGACGTCGTCGCCGACTACGTCACCGCCTCGGTCGACGCCGCCGGCGGAAACGTGCGCAAAGCCGCGCGCATGCTGAAGATCAGCCCGTCGACGCTGTATGCGAGGAAGAAGTAGGGTTTCGGGGGGGTGGGGAGTGGGATGTGGGGGGTGGGAGACATGTTCCGTCAGGCAACGAGCTGACAAACCGTCCGGGTGCGGCGCAGCCGGACGGAGGACCGCGACAATCCCTCGGATGAACGCGATTTTCACGCGAAAAACGCGATTTTCACCCGAAAAACATGATTTTCACCCGAAAAACACGATTTTCGGCGGATAAACGCGATTTTCGCCCGAAAAACGCGACAACACGCCGGATGAACGCGTTTTTCGCCCGAAAAACGCGTTTTTCGCCTGAAAAACGCGATCACACGCTGGGTGAACGCGATTTTCGACGAAAAAACGCGACAGCACGCCGGATGAACACGTTTTTCGCCCGAAAAACGCGTTTTGCGGCCGATCAACGCGACAGCACACCGGCTGCACGCGACTGCGGGAGAGGACACCCCAGTCGCAGGCGAGCCGCCTGCGGTACAGCCGCCGAGCCGGCGGCGCTACTCCTCTACCTTAAACCCCGAGGTTCTCTCGATAAACGTCGACAGGAAGAACGTAGCGCCAGCGGCCCGCTGGCTGGACCGCCGTCGGCTCGACGGCGACTCTCAATCGCCTGACAAAAGCATCGTTCCCCACTCCCCACACCCCACTCCCCTCAATCCAAATCACTGTGCCGTTCCACCGTCTGGCGCATCTGACTCTCGAAGATGAAGACGTCGGTACCCACGGGGACGCTCTTGAACAGGAACTTGAGCATGTCGTCTGGAAGACGGATGCAGCCATGCGAGGCTCGGCGGCCGATCGAGCGGGCTTCGTCGGTGCCGTGGATCAGGATGCCGTCGCCGAGGTCGAGCGCGTACTTGCCGAGGTGCCCGTGGACATTGCGACGCGGTGAATCGCGCGGTGGAACCCGCTCTCCCGCTTCCACGAAGGCCCAGTCCGGCTTTCTCCAGACAGGGTCGACGATCTTGCGCAGCACTTTCATGTGTCCCTGCGGCGTGCGAAACAGCCACACGTGGCCCGCGTGCTTCAAGAGCTTCTCGGTTCCGGTCGCGGCGGGCGATCTCTCTATGAGCTGGCCGTTCTTGAAGAGGTAGAGGATGTTGGTCGAGACGTCGACCGTGATCACCGTCCCGGTCCGCGGAGCATCGGGGGGCAGTCCTTCGATCCCCTCCACTTCATCGCAACGGCCAAACTGCCACCAGTGACACTTCCTCGGCTGCTCCGTTGGATTCGTTTGGGCAGACAGCGAGAGTCCGAGGATCAAACTCAACACGAGGAGTCCTCGGCTGAGCAATTTCGTTGACGGATTCCATCGCACTGCGAATAACTCGGTGCGAGATCGACGCCAGAAGCGGGGTGTGGGGAGTTGGGTGTGGGGGGTGGGATGGGGCCGTTGATCGGTGGAAGTCGGGGGTCGGGAGTCGGAGCACGCATCGAAACATCGCGATGCCTTGCTCCGACTCCCGACCCCCGAAACACGACCCCCGGTAGGAAGGATTCTGGTGGCCCCGGGGCGACTCGAACGCCCGACAAACGGTTTAGGAAACCGCTGCTCTATCCACCTGAGCTACGGGGCCACTCGCGGCGGGAAACGGCGGGAGGGTAGCAGAAAGTCCGGGAGTGGGGAGTTGGGTGTGGGGAGTTGGGTGTGGGGAGTGGGAGAACCTCACCGTCGTTCAAGTTCCGCGTACCATGCTGCGATGGATGTTGTTCAACCGACCGCAGCTGCCGACCACCATGACGGCGCGTCGATGAGACGTTCGCTGGCCGAGCGCGGTGTCATCGTCATGAAGGAGAGCCGTGTGATCGCGCGGATCGCTCCAACGATCGGCGGCTCTCTCGATATCGCCGGCCTCATCATCGCCATCATCAAGAACGGCGTG
>DATLVW010000506.1:0-3520 GCA_035577085.1 Thermoanaerobaculia bacterium | reverse complement strand
CCCCCGCGCACGCGATATGCTTTCGACTGCGGAGGTCAAGATGAGCAATCCATTGAGAGATCTGGCGAAGACCGGCCAGAGCGTCTGGTTTGATCAGATGGAGCGGCGCCTCGTCACCAGCGGCGAATTGCAGCGGATGATCGATGAAGACGATCTGCGCGGCCTCACTTCGAACCCGACCATCTTCGAGAAAGCGATCGGCGGCAGCGACGACTACCAGGCGCAGTTGCGCACCCTGGCGTCGCAGAACAAATCGCGCGAAGAGATCTACGACGCCATCACGATCGAAGACATCGGCAACGCCGCCGACGTTTTCCGCCCCGTCTACGACCGCTGCAAAGGTGGCGATGGGTTCTGCAGCTTGGAGGTCTCGCCGATTCTTGCGCGCGACACCGCCGGCACCGCTGCCGAAGCCAAACGTCTCTTCTCCACGCTCGGCCGGCCGAACGTGATGATCAAGATCCCGGCGACGCCGGAAGGAATCCCGGCCATCGAGGAGTCGATCGCAGCCGGGATCAACATCAACATCACGCTAATCTTCTCCAACGACGTCTACGCGAAGGTGATGGAGGCGTACCTCCGCGGTCTCGAGCGGCGCGTCGCGCAGAACCTGCCGATCAACGAGATCTCCTCAGTCGCCAGTTTCTTCGTCAGCCGCATCGACGCGCTGGCCGAGAAGCAGATCGAGGCGAAGCTCAAGGAAAAGGACGATCCCGAGGTTCGGGGGTTGATGGGAAAGATCGCCATCGCCAACGCCAAGCTCGCCTATCAGCTCTTCAAGGAGACTTTCAGCGGTGCGCGATGGGAAGCGCTGCGCCATCACGGCGCCAACGTGCAGCGTCCGTTGTGGGCATCGACCGGCACCAAGAATCCGGCCTACAGCGACGTGCTCTACATCGAGTCGCTCATCGGTCCCGACACCGTTAACACCGTTCCGCCCGCGACGTACAAGGCGTTCAAAGATCACGGCCGCGTGGCCATGACGCTGGAAGCGGATCTGGACGAAGCGCGCGACGTGCTGCGCAAGTTCGCTGAAAAAGGATTCAGCCTCGAAGCGATCACCGACAAGCTCACGGACGATGGCGTGAAATCATTCGATGAGTCGTTCGCGTCGCTCCTGGCGACGATTGAGGCAGGGCGCGATGAAGCCATCCGCGGACTGGCCCGCCGCCAATCGCTGCACCTCGGCGCCGCTCAGGCCACCGTCGATCAGGCTGCGCAGCGCATCGAGAAAGAGAAGTTCGTCGACCGCATTTGGGCCAAGGACGCCACGCTCTGGAAGAACGACGACGCGCACAAGAAGATCATCGCCAACGCCCTCGGCTGGCTCGTTGTGGCCGAGGAGATGGCGAAGGCGGCACCGGAGCTCATGCAGTTCGCCGATTCCGTGAAGGCCGATTTCGATGACGTCATCGTCCTCGGCATGGGTGGTTCGAGCCTCTGTTCCGAGGTGACGCGGCGGTTGTTTGGAGCGCGGAGCGGCTATCCGCGGCTGAACGTGCTCGACTCGACCGTGCCTCAGGCGATACACGCGCTGGAGTCGAACCTCAACCTGGCGCGCACGCTGTTCATCGTCGCCTCCAAATCGGGCACGACGACCGAGCCGGCCATGTTTCATCGCTACTTCTACGATCGCGTGAAGTCGGTCAAGGGCGACAAGGCGGGCGAGAATTTCGTTGCCGTGACCGATCCCGACACGCAGCTCGGACGCGACGCGAAGGCGGACAACTTCCGCAAGATCTTCATCAATCGCGCGGACATCGGCGGCCGCTATTCAGCCCTTTCCTATTTCGGAATGGCGCCTGCCGCAATTGCCGGCGTCGATGTGGCCACGCTCCTCGGCCGCGCGGTGCACGCCGGCCACATCGCCCGCGCGGCCAGCGCGAAGAAGAATCCTGCCGCGATGCTCGGCGCGGTCATCGGCTCGCTCGCGCTCCAAGGGCGCAACAAGCTCACGCTGATCACGCCCGCGCCACTCGATACGCTCGGACTCTGGATCGAACAACTGATCGCGGAGTCGACAGGCAAGGAGGGCAAAGGCATCCTGCCGGTCGCCGGCGAGCCGCTGCTCAATCCTGCCGACTACGGCAACGACCGAGTCTTCGTCTGCGTGCGCATGCGCGGCTCGGATATGACGTCAACGCTCAAAGCGCTCGCCGACGCCGGCCATCCGGTCGTCGATCAGGTCCTCGATGATCCGCTCGACATCGGCGAGACGTTCTTTACCTGGGAGTTCGCAACGGCTGTCGCCGGCGCCCTCATCGGCATTGATGCCTTCGATCAGCCGAATGTTCAGGAGTCGAAGGACAACACGAAGCGCCTGCTGGAGGAGTTCAAGACCAGCGGCACGATGCACACGGATGATCATCAGGTGAACCCCGACGATGCCGCCGCGATCGGGGCGCTGCTCGCCAGCGTCAAGGCGGGCGATTACGTGGCACTCACGGAGTATGTCGTGGAGACGCCGGAGCGCGACATGGCGATCGCCGCGATCCGGGAAACGATCGGCCGTGAACTGCATGTCGCCACGACCACCGGCTACGGTCCGCGTTTCCTCCACTCGACCGGTCAGTTGCACAAAGGGGGGCCGGATACCGGCGTCTACATGCAACTCACTGGCGGCGGCCACGAGGACGTGCCGATTCCGAACGAGAAGTTCAGTTTCGGCGTGCTCGTGCGCGCGCAGGCGATCGGCGATCTGCAATCGCTGACCAGCCGGAAGCGGCGCGCGATCAGCATCAACCTCGGCGAGAACATCGACGCGGGATTGGCGACGCTGACAACCACCGTGACGAACGCCCTGTCGAAGGTCAAAGCATAAAAGGAGACGTAAATGGCTGAAGCGCAATTCGGCGTAATCGGACTCGCGGTGATGGGCGAGAACCTTGCGCAAAACATCGAAGACCACGGCTTTTCCGTTGCGGTCTGGAACCGCGAACCGACCGTGACGGACCGCTTCATCGCCAAGACCGCGGGAAAGAAGTTCACCGGTACGAAGTCGTTGGCCGAGCTGGTGAAAGCGATCGAGCGCCCGCGCCGGATCGTGATGATGATCAAGGCCGGCGCACCGGTCGACATGACGATCGACGCGCTCATGCCGCTGCTCGACGAAGGCGACGTCGTCATCGACGGCGGCAACTCCTGGTTCAAAGACACGCAGGAACGAACGAAGCGGCTCGAAGAGAAGAAGCTGCACTTCGTCGGCTCGGGCGTGTCTGGCGGCGAAGAAGGTGCGCGCTTCGGGCCGTCGCTGATGCCCGGCGGCTCGAACGAATCGTGGGAAGCGATCAAGCCGGTCTTCGAAGCGATCGCGGCGAAGAGCGATTCGGGTCCCTGCGTGACGCATGTCGGTCCCGACGGCGCCGGTCATTACGTGAAGATGGTTCACAACGGCATCGAGTACGGCGACATGCAACTGATCGCCGAGGCGTACGAGATGCTGCGCAAGGGACTGGGGGCGAACCCCGAGGAGCTGGCGGCGATCTTCGATGAATATTCATCGAAGATCGCCGCCAGCTCC
>DATLVW010000505.1:0-2421 GCA_035577085.1 Thermoanaerobaculia bacterium | reverse complement strand
CTGCGGCGATGCGTTCAGGGCCGAGACGGGAGCATTGGCGACTGTGGCGTCGGGCGTCGTCCAGTAGAAGTGGCTGTAGATCGGCTTGTTCGGATTGTTGGGGTTCTCGAAGATGTCGACCTGCTGGCCGCCTGACATCCGTTTGACGACGTCGGCGGTCTCGTCCTGAAACTCGATGCCGGCTTTGAACTGGTGCGCGCCGAGGAAGCGAGTAGCGGAGCCGCCGTAGAATTTCCGCTCGAATCTCTTGTCCTGAATCAGACCAAAGCCGCCGGTTTGGAAGAAGTTGTTGCGGGCGTCGATGTACTCGATCGCGTCGCCGGCGGCCGTAGCCGGTCCGACGGAGTTGGTGTCGCGATGGCGCGCGCCCTGCGCGGAGAAGAGCCACTTCGATCCGACGACGCCGTCGTAACGGAGCGCGTAGTCGCGGCCGCCGAAGTCCTGGCGGCCGTCGTAGGTCGAGGGATCGCCGATGAGCGTGTGATTCGCGTCGTTGATTGCACCCGTATCGGCACGAGGGTCCTGCAACCACGTGGCGGTGAATGTATGTTGCGGGTTGGCGCTGAGCGTCAGCTTGGCCGACCCGAGGTTGCGGCGACTCAGCGAGGAAGCAGAGGTTCCGGCGAGAGGTCCGTCCGAAAGCACATTGTCCTGTGTGTTGTGGACCTGGTCGAGCGCGGCGAAGAACCAGAGCTTGTCTTTGACGAGTGCGCCCCCGACATCGGCGCCGTAGTCCTTCCTCTTGAATCCGCCCGGAGTGCCGCCGACGACTCTCGTCGAGCTCGTCTGCAGGGAGTCGCTGTCGTAATAGCCGAAGACGTCGCCGGCGAGCTGATTGCTCCCCGACTTCGTGATCACGTTGACGATGCCACCGGTGGCGCGGCCGTATTCAGCCTCGTATCCGCCCGTCTTCACTTCGAGGGCCTGGATGAATTCGAAGTTGAGCTCCTTCCCCTGAAATCCGTACTCGGAGCCGGTGGTGTTCACGCCGTCGATGTAGAAGGCGTTCTCCGCGCCGGACGAACCGTAGACCGAGATCGACGCCGTCTGCTTGTCGTTCTGCTGGATTGCGTCCGTCGAAACACCGGGCGTTACCTGCACGACCGAGGAGTAGTTGCGCTGGGTGGGAAGAGTCTCGATGACCGAGGCAGTGAGGTTGGTGCCGAGGGTCGTCGATGTCTCATTCACCAGCGGCGCGGACTCACCGACGGTGATGGTCTGACTCATGGAAGGGGAGAGGTCGGCATCAAGTGTGGCCTCTTTCCCAAGGGGAACGACAATGGTGCTCGATTTCGGAGCGAAGCCTGAGAGCGAGAAAGTGACTGTGTAGGTTCCGGGTGGGAGCAGCGACAGATGGTAGATACCCTCGTAGTTGGTGATGGCCACGCGGGAGCCTTGCAGAGCAGGGCTTTTCCCTTCGACGGTGACACCGGGGAGCAGCGACATGCTGGCAGAGACACGCCCGCTGATGGAGCCGGTCGTCTGCGCGAGCGCCGGGAGCGGGGCGAGCAGAAACAGCACGACCGTAAGACGGCGGAGAGAGAGCATGGAACCTCCTAATTGGAGGACAGTTTACGCGTAGCGCGCCAATACGTCTCGCACGCGTGCCAACCCCGCTTCGATCTGGCGCGGCGAAACGGCGCCGACGCTGAGCCGCATCCAGCCGCTCTCGTTCGGCAGCCCGAAGGCCTGGAACGGTACGACGGCGAAGCCGGCGTCGTCGAGAAGGAGTCGTCGGATCTGGCTATTCGACGTGATTGCGCCGCGCCCGATCAGATCGAACTGCACGGAGAGGTAGATCGCTCCCTGCGGCGCAATGGCGCGCACCGGAATCCCTTCGCGCCGCATGGCCTCGAGTCCGTCATAAAGAAGATCGAGGCGCAGGCGCAGCTCGCGGATCATCCCTTCGTGATACTCGTCGATGTCGGCACGCCGGTCGAGGAACCTGGCGACGGCAATCTGCTCCGGGCGGGGAGCCCATGCGCCGATGTGGCCGAGGATGTCGCGCATCCGCCCGGTGATCAGGGGCGGCGCGACGGTCCAGCCGACGCGCAATCCGGTTGCAGCGAACGCCTTGGAAACGCCGTCCACATAAATCGTGTACGGCGTGGCCTCTGGGACGAGCTTAGTCGGCGTGTAGTGCTGGAATCCGCCGAACGTGAGCATCCAGTAGATCTGGTCCCAGAGAAGGAGTAGTGCACGCTGCCCCGAGGCGGCGCGGCGTTCGTTTTCCTCAACGACGAGACGGGCGATCCGTTCCACTTCGTCGCGTGCCATGACCGTTCCGGTCGGATTGGCCGGCGTGCAGATGCAGATCATGCGCGCGTCGCGAACGTGCGGGCGGATGAGATCGGCGGTCGGGAGGAAGTTGGTCTCCGGCCCGACAGTGATCTCTACCGCCTGGCCGCGCATCAGGTAGGT
>DATLVW010000504.1:0-3699 GCA_035577085.1 Thermoanaerobaculia bacterium | reverse complement strand
AGAACCTTCAGACGCTTGATCTCCTCCACCTGCGGCACCAGATCGGCGTTGACCGGGTTCCGCGCAAGCTGCGATCCGAACGAGTACGCCTGCGATGCGATGAACGCGAGCTGCTGGCGGCGCACCAGATTCGCCCCTTCGATGCCCTTGAGGAACGAGCGGAGCTCATCGGCGACGAGGTTCCAGAGGACAGAGTCGCCCTGAAGCTGGAGAACGTCGACGAGCGGCTGGCCTACAGCCTGCGCCACGGTGTCCGACGAGCCAATCACGCTGATTGACGCTTCGACGACCGGGGCCGGCTGCTTGCGCGTCCGCCCTCTGAGCTGGTTCCGCTGCGCTTTCGAGAGCGGGGTCACGTCGTCGATCTGCGCACGCAATGCGCGGATCTGCTCGATGACCGCCTCGGGGGTGAGCTTGGCGGGGTCGGGGGTTGTTGTAGCAGGTTTGTTATTGACGGTACTACTCATGACAAAGCCTCCTAATGCGAGCAAGGCCGGAGGTGACGTTCACGACTCGTCGACAAGTGCGAGCGGCCACCGGCTGGAAGTTCGGCCACACGCCGATTCTTCCGGTTGATGTTTTCCCGCGGTGTGTACACACCTCGGGTGCCCGCGGCAGGAGGAGATCAACTCAACTCCCGCGCCGGTACAGGTCTGATGTGCTTATTCAGCACGCCCGTACCGCCGACAGCCGCCAACGCCGAAAATCTTACGAAATTCGACGTTGTAGCGAACGATATAAGCCCGTTGAAACGACTTGTCAAGGGGGGCGATGCCGGGACATACAAAAAAAATCGTGTAACACGATGCGCGCGCACATGTGCGCCGAGAATGTAACGCGGCACAACGTGGGTGGCCCCAGTGGTACACGGTCGGTGTCCCAGTGGTACATAGTCAGTGTCGCAGTGGTACATGGTCGATGTCCCAGCGGTACACGGTCAATGTCCCAGTGGTACACGGTCGGTGTACCAGTGGTACATGGCCGGTGTCCCAGTGGTACATGGCCAGTGTCCCAGTGGTACACGGTCGGTGTCCCAGCGGTACATGGCCGGTGTACCAGTGGGAGATGGGCGGTGTACCAGTGGGACATGGCCGGTGCCCCAGTGGTACATGGTCGCTGTACCAGTGAGGCACAGGCAGGTCGCGTGTGATATCAGGATGGCAGCCAGCGGGCGACGCCGATCTGCGCCTCGCGCGCAAGAGCCGCTGCGAATTTGCTGGCGAGCAGACGGAAAGTCGACGCGTAAGGACTATGGAGTACGTCCGCGGAAGTATCGGGCGCGCCTGTTCTAACTCTCTCTTTCCAATCGAGCGCCTTCTCCCCAACTGCTGATGCGTCACAGAGACCCTCCGTGTTCTCTGTGTCTCTGTGGTTGCTTGCTTCGCCGACGCGCGCGCCGCCTCGTACCGGCACTGCGTTTACAATCACTCCCCATGCCCATCGGGATCAGAACGGAAGGGTTGCGGAAGGTCTACCCTGCCGCGCAGCAGAGAGGCGACGTCGTGGCCGTCGACGGACTGACGCTGGAGGTGCGGCCGGGCGAGATCTTCGGGTTGCTCGGGCCAAACGGCGCGGGCAAGTCCACCACCGTTGGCATCGTCACCACCCGAGTCCAGCCCACGGCCGGCCGTGCCTGGGTGGGGGACCTCGATGTCTGGAAGAACAGCAAGGCCGTCAAGCGGCTGATCGGAGTCGTGCCGCAGCGTCCCAATCTCGACTTCGCCCTCACCGCGCGGGAGATCCTCACCTTTCACGGCGCCTACTTCGGCCTCTCCTCGGAGGAACGGCGGACGCGGGCCGACTCGCTTCTCGAACAGTTCAAGCTCACCGACCGGGCCAATCAGAAGCCGCTCGGGTTTTCCGGCGGGATGATGCAACGCCTCTCCATCGCCCGGGCCATGATGCACGACCCCGACGTCCTGTTTCTCGACGAGCCGAGCGCGGGACTCGATCCCCAGACGCGCCTCCTGCTCAGTGAGATGATCCGAGGGTACAACGCGCGCGGGAAGACGATCCTGCTGACGACGCACAACATGGAGGAGGCCGACAGCCTCTGCCAGCGCGTGGCCATCGTCGATCACGGCAAGGTCATCGCTGTCGGAACGCCTAAAGAGTTGAAGCAGTCCATCCCCGGCGGCTACCTCGTGCGACTGCAGGTCGGTACAACGCCGGCCGGTTTCGCCGAGGCCGTGCGACTGTTGCAGGGAGTGTCCGAAGTCCGCGAGCCTCGTGACGGTCAGCTCGACGTCTATGCCGACCACGCAGGCTCGCTCGTCCCCGACGTCGTCGCCGCCGCCGTCGCCGCGGGTGCCACCATCCGCGATCTGCACATTTCCGAGCCCAGTCTCGAGAACCTCTTTCTTCACCACACCGGACGGAGCCTTCGGGAATGAACGTGACGACCTTTCTGGCCATGCTGGGGCGCGACGCACACGTGGCCCGGCGCAACTCCGTGCAACTGGCCTTTCAGACTCTGTTGCAGCCGATGATGTTCGTATTCGTCTTCGGCAGAGTGATGACTTCCAGCGGCCTGATGTCGGCGGAGTACAAGTCGCTGCTCCTTCCCGGCATCATCGCCTTGAGCATGATCATGACCGGCACCTGGGCCGTGACCATGCCGCTCATCGCTGAGTTCCAGTTCACCAAGGAGATCGAGGACCGCCTGCTCGCCCCCATGGATCTTGAATGGCTGGCTGTGGGGAAGGTCGTCGCGGGAATGATCCAGGCTCTCGTGTCAGGCCTGGTGGTGATTCCCCTCGGATGGCTGGTGATGGGGGGCGTCAACATGAGCGGCGCGAAGCTGGGACTCTTCATCCTCCAGGCGCTGCTGGTGGCGATGCTCTCCGCGACCCTCGGTCTGGTCCTCGGCTGCTCCATCGGTCAGCAGCAGGTCGGTCTGATGTTCAGCATGGTCATGGCCCCGATGATCTTCTTCGGCTGCACGTATTACCCATGGATCGCGCTGGCCAAGTTCCCCATCCTCAAGCGCGTCGTGCTCGTCAATCCGCTGGTGTACGCCAGCGAGGGCTTTCGCAGCGCCCTCGTGCCACAGGCGCCACACCTCCCCCAGGCCGTCATTCTCGCCGCACTGGTGGCCTTCGACACGGGCCTCCTCCTTTTCGGCCTTCGCCAGTTCCGGCGCAAGGCGCTGACTTGATATGCCGATGAAGGCATTTCTCAAACCCTTACCCCCAACCTTCCAATCGAGCGCCTTCTCCCCCCGCGCTTCTTGCGGGGGAGAAGGTGGCGAAGCCGGATGAGGGGGGCGTTGCAAGATGGGACCAACACGTTAATCGAGAGCTGTTAACGTGATTGAAAAGACATCCCCGCGCAGTGTTTGTGCAACGTCGACGCGATAGTCAAGCGCCCCCTCATCCGTCCTTCGGCCACCTTCTCCCCCACTGAGAAGCGTGGGGGAGAAGGCGCTCGATTGGGAGCTCGGTGCGGCAATTCCACTGCTAACGCTCTTGAAGTGCCCGCGAACGTACGTGACCATCATGTGCCGCGCGCGAAACATTGCGGCGTTGCGCCGTGCCGGGCGACAGTCAGTAGTACCCGCGGTGGTAGGTCAGCGCGAACACAATCGGCAGCGCGACGAAGATGCTCAGTGCGAGTGCCGGAGCGAGGAACGCGCATGCGATCCCCAGCAGCGCGACAATCAACTGAACACCGAAACGCCGCACAATGTAGCGTCGTTGG
>DATLVW010000503.1:0-9684 GCA_035577085.1 Thermoanaerobaculia bacterium | reverse complement strand
CGGCAGATGGCCGCCGAAGTCTTCTTGACGCGCCTATTCGAGAAGTACCAATCGTACGGAGAAGCGCTTCAGGCAGCGTCCGCGCTCGATGTCGCGATCCAGGACTCGATCGATGAGCGGCGGGCCAAAATACGGGACACCGAAAAGCTGAGCTCCTCGCTAACAATCATCCTCACGCTCCTCGCGCTGACGTCGGCAATGCTGGTTGCGGGCCTCGGACGGCAGATGAGGCTTCTCGCCCGCGAAGCGATGGGGCGCAGGCACGAAGCGGAGCGGGAGGCAGCAGAAGCGCAGCTTGCCCGTGCCGGGTCCGAGCGGGAGGAGCGCCGGGCCGCGTTCCTGGCTGCTGCTGGACGCGAGCTGGCCACGACGCTCGACTACGAGCACGCCATCGCCACACTTGCGAAACTCATCGTGCCGAATATCGCCGAGGTCTGCGTGATTGATCTGGCGGAGGCGGACGGTGCGCTTCGCCGCGCCGCGGTTGCGCATCGCGATCCCGAGCTGGAGCGCGCCCTGATGACGCGCGCCGGTCAGATCGTTCGCGAGATTCCCGGACCGCTGGCCCAGGTGATTCAGGAACGTGAGACGCGTGTCATCGGCTACCACTCATCATTGCTCGACTACGTGGGCGTCTCGTCGGAAGAGCCGCGGTCGCTGCTCGCAGTGCCTCTGGTGAGCCGCGGACAATCGCTCGGAATCATCCTCGCGGCGTCCGCGGAAGCAAAGCTCTTCACACCAGGAGACGCGGCACTGGTCGGCGAACTGTCCAGCCATGGCTCTCTGGCCATCGATAACGCCCGGCTTTACCTCGAGTCGCAACAGGCCGTGCGTGCGCGCGAGGAAATGCTGGCCATCGTGTCGCACGATCTGCGCAATCCGCTACACGCCGTGATGCTGTCGATTTCGATGTTGCAGACCGCCGGAACGATCGACGACGACGACCGCGAGCAGCTCGAGATCATCGACATCTCAGCGAAACGGATGCAGCGCCTGATCGAGGATCTGCTCGACGTCACGCGGCTCGAAGGAGGCAAACAATTGCCGATCGAGCCGGCGCCGCTCGACGTCGAGTCGCTCTTCGCCGAGACCCAGGAGCTCTTCAAATCGCAAGCGGCGACGAATGCGATCACGCTGCAATACAACGTCGCGGCTGGTTTGAAGACCGTCCTTGCGGATCGCCATCGCGTGTTGCAGGTGCTTTCGAATCTGATCGGAAACGCGATGAAGTTCACACCTGGCGGCGGAATGATCACGTATCGCGCTGAGCCTCAGAATGAGAACGCGGTAAAGATCACCGTCGCCGACACCGGACCCGGCATCCCCAAAGAAAACCTCGGCGATATTTTCAATCCTTACTGGCAAGCCAAGCGCACCGCGAGGATGGGTGCCGGACTGGGGCTGCCGATCGCAAAAGGGATCGTCGAATCGCACGGCGGCCGAATCTGGGTGGAGAGCGCGCCCGGTGCAGGCACGAAGTTTTTCTTCACACTGCCTGTGGCGCAATCGGTCGAGCCGGTCGACGTTGCGCAATCCGAAGCATCAGCAAGCCGGTAGTCCGCAGCCGCTTAGTGCGGGAGAACGCTCGCCTGCAACTGCGTGGAGGCTTCGTATCGATGCTGGAAGCGATTGCGGTACGAGATCGTGCGGGCGGCGACGCGGTTAATGTATTCGATCGTTTCCGGGTACTCCGGAACGTCTCCGAGCCGTTCGACCGTCCCTTCGCCGGCGTTGTAGGCAGCCAGCGCGAGGCGTTCATCGCCGAAACGATTGAGCAGGTAGCGGAAGTACTTCGTCCCGGCAGCCACATTGTTGTACGGATCGAAGGGATCGTTGCAGCCCATGAGCCGGCTGGTCTCCGGCACGATCTGCATCAAGCCCTGCGCGTTCTTGTTCGATACGAGGTGCGGACGAAAATCGGATTCCGATTCGACGATGGCCGCGATCAACTCAGGAGCCAGATCGTTCTTCAGCGCTTCGCGATAGATGATCGAACCAAACGGCACTTCCGTTCGGAAGAACTCTTCTTTTGCGATGCCGAGGGTCAGCGTGGTGGCGGCTTGCTCCGGTTTCAGAAACGCTTCACGCACTTTGCGCGTCGTGAAAACGGGGAAATGACGATGGCCGATCGCCTCCTGGGCAAGTGCAGGCAACGAAAGATTCATCGCTTCGATGCCGATGGCACCGAATGCGAGCGGCACCGTTACGAGCAACGCCACCCCGCGCCTTCTGGCAAGGCGGAGGGCGCGGCGCCAGAGCGTGCGCTCGCGGCGCGCGTGACTCTGACACGCACAGATCTCGCGAAAGTCGCGTGAAGGCGTCCAGGAGTAGTCAGCACCAGATCGCGTCTGCTTCATGAAGCATCGCGATGGCAAGAGTCGGACCACGTTCGAGGCTGTTGAAATCAAGTCGTTCATTCGTAGTGGGTTACACTTCTGGCATGTCGTTCGACCGCATCGACCGCCGGCGTTTCTTTCTACTCGCCGCGGCCCCGTTGCTCACGGCCCAGAAAGCCGCGGTTTCTCACGCTCGGGAAGCGTTGCTGCAGTTGAATGGCTATGCCGTGAATGCGGAAACGCCGCTCGAGCTGCTCACTGAGTACCTGACTCCGAACGAGCTTTTCTTCGTCCGCAGCCACTGGATCCCGCGCACGCCCGACCCCAAGAGGTGGAGGTTGACGATCGACGGTGAGGTCGACCGCTCACAGCAGTTTACACTTTCCGAGCTGAAAAAACTCCCGCGCACCGAAGTGACCTGCGTCCTTCAGTGCGCCGGCAACGGCCGCGGGCTCTATTCACCGCCTCTTCCCGGCGTGCAATGGCGCTACGGTGCGGCCGGCAACGCGCGATGGACCGGCGTGCGCGTACGTGATGTTCTCGACCGCGCGGGACTCAAAAGCAGCGCGAAGCATCTGCACGCATTCGGCAGCGATGTTCCGCCGGACAAGGTGCCGCCGTTTCACCGGAGCATTGAGATCGAGAAAGTCCTCGCCGACGGGATCCTCGCTTTCGCGATGAATGGAGAAGCGCTGCCGGTCGCGCATGGCGCGCCGCTTCGACTGATCGTCCCTGGCTGGGCAGGCGATCATTGGATGAAATGGCTGGTTCGTCTCTCTCCTCAAGTGGAGCCGCAGAAAGGCTTCTACATGGAGACGGCGTATCGCTATCCGCTCGCCCCTGGCGCCGCGGGCGTGACGTTCAAACCCGAGGAGATGAAGCCGGTCAAGGAGCTATTCGTGAAGTCGAACATCACGACAGCACCGAAGAGGGCGCGGGCCGGACAGGTGCACGAGATCCGGGGCTTCGCCTTTTCGGGAGCGCCCGACATCGCGAAAGTCGACATCAGCGATGACGACGGTGCAACGTGGCAGGAGGCGACGCTCGACCAGCGCCACGATCCCTACGCCTGGCGGTTGTGGTCGTATCGATGGACTCCCGCGCGCCCGGGCACGACACGCCTTTGCGCTCGAGCAACCGACAACCACGGAAACATCCAGCCGCGGGAGGCTGTCTGGAATCAGAGCGGATACCTTCACAATAGCTGGCAGTTCGTCGACGTCGAGGTGACGGCGTGAAGCGATCGATCGCGATGGTTTTGTTCGTGGCGATGGCCGGAACGCTCGCGCTCGCGGCAACGAAGCCGCGTTTCGACGCGAAACTCCCGGCGCTGGGAACGACTTTTCACTCGTTGCCGGCCGGCAAGGGAAAGAGCCTCGTCGAGGGAAGCTGCCTTCGATGTCACTCAGCGGACATGCTTGCGCAGCAGCGGCTGACGGAGAAGCAGTGGACGGCCGAAGTCGACAAGATGATGCGCTGGGGTGCCGTCGTGAAGGATCGCGACAAGCCGATGATGCTCGCTTATCTGGTGAAACACTTCGGGCCCGAGAACAAGTTCGCGCCAATCAGGACGCGGCCGTCGGGCTTTTGACGATTTCAGGTCTCACATGGAGCGATGGCTCCGCGCCCTCCGCGCCTCCGCGTGAAAACGCTTAGACCGCCACGGCTACCTGCTGCTGCCCCCGGAACATCGCCTCTGTCTCGGCATTGAGAAGCACCCACAGCGTGTAAACGCCGAGGGCCGTTCCCAACGGGAAACTGAGAATGTGCAGCACGCCGACGATGATCGCGACGATCCGCGCCCATGGCTGCATCTTCAGCAGACCGATACCGGCGAACATCCCAGGCAACGAGATGACAACGAGGAAGCATGCGATGCCGGCGCCGACCGCGCCGGTGATGAGCATCGCCTCACGGTCACCTGAGATCGCTCCGCCGAACAGGACGACGCTGCCGATTGCCAGCCCGACCAGAACGATGATCGAGCTGTAGACGATGAAGCACCAAGCCAGAATGCGAACGTGGTCTCTCATGATGATGAATCTTACGCAGAGTGTCACGCAGGGTTGCGCTGGGAACATGCTACCCTTCGCTTAGGTTTCCGAAGTCTGCGTCAACGAACGCAAAAAGTAGAATTCTCAATAAGGAGGCTCGGCAAGAGATGCGTCATTTTGTAACTGCAACAGCCGTGGTCGCCTTTCTCGCGACAGGTCTGGCTCAAGCTCAGATGAAGTCGGCTGTCCCGCCAGGAACGAAGCCATCGGTGCAGGTTACAACCGGGGTGGCTGCTCCTGTGCCGGAGGCACCGCTGGAGTCCGCGCGCCGGATCACTCGCGAAGAAGCGATCAAGCTCGTCAAGGAAAAGAAAGCTGTTTATGTCGATGTCCGGCCGAAAGAGTCGTATGACCAGGCGCACATCACAGGCGCGATGAACATCCCCCTCGGTGACGTGATCACCCGAGTCAAGGAGCTGCCTCCAGGAAAGTTCATCATCACGTATTGTGCTTGACAGAACGAGCATACAAGCGCCCGTGCGGTGCTGGACCTCAATGCTCACGGAATCAAGAACACTGCCGCGCTCCTCGGCGGATGGAACGGCTGGACGGCAGCCCAACTCCCAACCGAAGGCACGACCGTACTGAAAAAGTAACGCAATCTCGAGAGGGCCCGGTGCTCGCCGGGCCCGCACGCGCCTACTGGATTCCTTTGAAGAAGCGGTGAAACCGCGGACGGTACCAATGGTTCCGATCGAGCGAGAACGCCACGGCCATTGCTTTCCCGACGATGCGCCGGCGCTCGATCATTCCGATGAAGCGGCTGTCGTTGCTGTTGTCGCGATTGTCGCCCATCACGAAATAGCGGCCGGCCGGAACGACCAGCGGCCCGAACGAGCGCGTGGCCGGGATCTGCGGCGTGAACATCACGTCGTGCGTCCTTCCACCCATGGTCTCCTCGACGATGAATGAGGCTCCCTGCTCGTCATCGTCGCGCTGGGCCACCGGCTTCCAGACCGCGGCCTGACCGTTCACCAGAAGCTGGTTCTCGCGCATTTCGATCTTGTCGCCAGGCAGTGCAACGACTCGCTTCACCAGCCGGACTCCGTCGGCCGGTGAGAAGAGGACGACGATGTCGCCCCGCTTTGGATCGCTCCACTTCAGCAGCTCGATCATCGTGAACGGCACCTTCAGATCGTAGGCAAGCTTGTTGACCACGACGCGGTCGCCCTCCTCGATCGTCGGCTTCATCGATCCGGTCGGCACATCATTCCAGTCAGCCAGGGCCGAGCGGAGGGAGCTGATGACCAGCAACATCAGGAGGAAGACCCGTACTTCGTAAAAGACTTTTTTCTTATCCATCGGTTCTGTACGCACTTTCCGGCCGAGGCCGTCTGATCTGCGGGTCCCTGCAGGCTTTGAAGATTATTGTTAGAGAGCGAAGCAACGGGCGTTTCAACGCCTCGCAGGCTTCATCGTAGTAGTGAACAGCATCACATCCACGGAGGACATGAACGTCATGAAAAAGCTTCTCATTGCATTGACAGTCGCGGCCACGTCGGTGATCGCCTTCGCCCAGGCGCCCGCAGACGACGCGCCCCATCGCCACGGACACCGCGGCGCCTTCCATCAGCTCAGCGCGAAACTCAATCTCACCGATACCCAGAAACAGCAAATGAAAGACATCCGCTCCGCCGACCGCGCGAGCAACCAGCAGCTCTACGCCGATTTCGGCTCGAAGTTGCACCAGCTCCGCGCGCTGCGGCAGGCAAACGATCCAGGAGCGGCAGCGCTGAAAGCAGAGATCGAGTCGATGAAGCCGCAGGTTAAGGCGGCGCGCAAAGCCAGCCGTCAGGCCATGCTCGCAGTGCTCACCCCTGACCAGCGCGCCCAGCTCAAAGAGCTCCGGCAGTCGCAGGGCTTTGGCCGCCTCCGCGCCAACGTCGTCCGTCATGCCGTCGCATCGAAACTGAACCTGACCAACGAGCAGAAAAGCCAGATCCAACAGCTTCGCAAAGCCACGCAGGACAAGAATCAGCAGCTCTTTGCCGATGCGAAGGCCAAGCGCGAAGAGTTTCACTCGCTGAAGAAGGCGAACGACCCGCGCGCCGCCGAAGTCAAAGCGGAGCTAGAAGCGCTTCGTCCGCAACTCCAGGCTGCGAAACAGGAGCAGCACGCAGCATTCCTCAACATTCTCACGCCCGAGCAGCGTTCTCAGCTCGAGCAGTGGAAGAGCCGGCGCGAACAGCAGCTCCGCTGACTCGGTAGTACCTCCCCCCCTCCCTCAGCGCCGCCGGAGCAATCCGGCGGCGCATTTTTTGGGGGCTCCTGCGCAGTTCCTACCCTCGCTGCCCTCGGCGGTTCACGATCGACATGAACTCCTCCCTTGTTCGTTCGTCGTTGCGGAACTCGCCGCGCAGGACGTTGGTCTCCATGAACGACGACTCCTGCTCCACGCCGCGCATGACCATGCAGAGATGCACGCCGCCCATCCATACGGCGATCCCGCGCGGCTCGAGGATCCGTTCGATCGTGTCGGCCACGTCGTGCGCCAGGTGCTCCTGCGACTGCAGCCGGCGCATGTGAACCTCCACGATGCGTGGGATCTTCGACGCGCCGATGATCATCTTCTCCGGGATGTAGCCGACGATGAAATGTCCGAAGAAGGGCAGGATGTGGTGGGCGCAGAGCGTCTTGTACGTCCCACCGATCACCACCAGGTTCTGGCACTGCTCGTCCGCCGAGGAACAGGCTTTGCGGAAGAGGGTTGTGAGCTTTTTCAGATCGGTGTAGTCATAGCCGCTCGTCATCGTCACCAGCGACTCGGCCCATCGACGCGGGGTGTCGCGGATGTTCTCGTCCTCCATATCGACATGGAGCAGCTTGAGCACTTCGCGGAGGTGATGCTGGAGCTGTTCGCGATCGACGGAGGCTCGTGGAAGCGCCAGCAGGCGATCCTCGATGATGGCTTCCACCTCGGGAGCTACGACAAGTTCGGCAGGAGTGCGGTTCTTCATGGCGGCGGAAGTGTACGTGATTCAAAATCCGCAACTAAGCAATTGTAGAACCACTCGGTTGACAACTGAATGAGCGTTCATTCATACTAATCGACGCTCAGCCACCGCGGCGGAACGATTTGTGTAATCAGCCCCATCCGAAGGAGTTTCCAAATGGCCGAAGTCAAATCACAAGGTGCCGTCGATGCGATGGATGTCGCCGAAGGTGCGCGCGAGACCGAGTGGGAAAAGCCGTCGTTCGTCGGCGATCTTTTCCTCGGCAAACTCAACCTCGACCTGATCCATCCGTTCCCCGAACAGCCGGAAGCGGACCGCGCGGAAGCGGACGAATTCCTCGGCCGGCTGGAGCGCTTCCTCACTGAGAGCGTCGACGCCGATAAGATCGATCAGCAAGGCGAGTACGACTACTCGCTTTTCGATGGACTCAATCAGCTCGGCGCCTGGGGCATGAAGATCCCGAAAGAATACGGTGGCCTCGGGTTCAGCGCCACGAACTACAACCGAGCCATCGGCCTCGTGGCCACGTGGTGCGGATCGACCGTGGCCTGGCTTTCGGCACACCAGTCCATCGGCGTTCCGCAGCCGCTCAAACTCTTCGGAACTCCCGAGCAGAAGAAGAAGTACCTGCCGCGCCTCGCAAACGGTGCGATCTCCGCATTCGCGCTCACCGAGCCGGGCGTCGGTTCTGATCCGGCCAAGATGGAGACGACCGCCGTCAAGTCGCCGGACGGCAAAGGCTGGATCATCAACGGCGAGAAACTCTGGTGCACCAACGCCACGAAGGCCGAGCTCCTCGTGGTGATGACGCGGACAGCGCCAAAGATCGTCAAAGGCAAAGAGAAGAAGCAGATCACGGCGTTCATCGTCGAGACGAACAGCCCCGGCTTCTCGATCGAGCATCGCTGCCAGTTCATGGGCTTGCGCGGCATCGGCAACGCCCTCATCAAGTTCGACAACGTCTTCGTCCCGAACGAGAACCTCCTCTGGGGCGAAGGTCTCGGACTCAAGCTCGCCCTGATCACCCTGAACACCGGCCGTCTCACGATTCCGGCTGGATGCGCCGCCGCAGGGCGGAAGATGGTCGACATCGCCAAAGACTGGGCGAACGAGCGCGTGCAATGGGGCGCGCCGATCGGCAAGCACGAAGCGGTGGCGGCGAAGATCGCCTGGATGGCCTCGCACACATTCGCGATGGAAGCGATCGTGTGGCTTACGTCCGGTCTGGCCGACCGCGGCAACGTCGATCTCCGCCTCGAAGCGGCGATGGCGAAACTCTTCAACACGGAAGTGGCCTGGCAGATCAGCGATCACCTCGTGCAGATCCGCGGCGGGCGAGGCTACGAGACCGCGCAGTCGCTCCGCGCGCGCGGCGAGAAGGCTTACCCGGTCGAGCGGATCATGCGCGACATGCGCATCAACCGCATCTTCGAAGGTACGAGCGAGATCCAGCATCTCTTCATCGCCCGTGAGGCCGTAGATCCGCACATGAAGCGCGGCTTCAAGATTCTCCAACCCGAGACGCCGATGGGCGAGAAGCTCGGAGCAGCCGCGAAGGCTGGCCTCCATTACGCGGGCTGGTACCCGTCGCGCTACGTCGGCTGGTCACGTTTCCCGAAGTTTGGCGAGTTCGGCAAGCTGACGGGTCACATGGGCTACATCGAGCGCACCTCACGGCACCTTTCCCGCTCGATCTTCCACTCCATGATGCGCTTCCAGGCCAAGCTGGAGCGCAAACAGATGGTTCTGTTCCGCATCGTCGACATCGGTACCGACCTCTTCGCCATGGCCGCGGCGATCAGCTACGCGACGATGCTGGCCAAGAAGGGCGGCGCCGAGAAGAAAAACGCGGTCGATCTCGCCGACGTCTTCTGCCGCGAAGCCCGCATGCGCATCGACGCGAACTTCGACAATCTCTTCACCGATCACGACGATGCCGCCTACAAGCTCGTCATGCACCTGCTCAAAGGCGAGTTCGACTGGTTCAAAGGCCAGGTCGTCGATGACCCGGTCATGCCGACGCCGGAGCAGGTAGAAGAGGCGATGGCGAAGCTGGCGTAAATAGACTCTGATGGCGATTGATCGGGGCGGCTGGTAGCCGCCCCGAATCTTTTTCTCGTCGTCTGGTGCTGTCCCTCGCTACTTTTCTCCCGCCGCGGGGAAGACTGGAGTGATGTCGACCGGAATGTCCTTCAGCGTTGCGTTGACTGCTGCCATCTCCGGCGTTTCCTTGCCGTAGCGGTCGAGCAACGTCTTTGCGCGCGGGTAGTCGCCGGTCGCTTCGATCGTCAGGAGCTCAGTGGCAAGATCGCGGACGGCGTCGCGCGACTTCGCGAAATC
>DATLVW010000502.1:0-9827 GCA_035577085.1 Thermoanaerobaculia bacterium | reverse complement strand
CCCACGTCGTCCTTCGTTGTCCCATGCTCGTTTGGATACACTGTGCTGAGACTCGAAGCCGTCGATCCACGTTTGATCTCGTAGTGATCGACAATCATGTTGAGGGGCACCGTCCAGCTCAGATGAACCGTTGTTGGCGTTACGGGGTCGCGGGTGGTCGTGAGTTGGGGAGCAGTGATGTTTCCTTCACTCACAAGATCCGCATTCAAGACAACTAGGGCGAAATCCTGGTTGTTGTTTGACGAAAACCCCGGGTCGCCTGGCGCTTGAATCATCGAGCCAGCTACTCTCACGTCAAACTGCGTGAAGTTGTCGGCGAAGAAGCGCGCATATTCAACATTGTTGACGGTGTCGGGAGTAGCCACTTGCGCACATGGAGCGGAGACGGACTCCTCCCCTCGGCTCGGGTTGACGGTTTGGTTGATGTAATTTCCTTGCATATATGTGCAAGTCGTCGTGAGCGGGAAGACGGTGAGATCGAGATCGTTGACAAGAGGAGTGACAGGGTGGGTCGGATCTGTTTCCGAGGTCGCCGGTGCGTCGGTCCATACGAGCGCTACCACGACCGGCTTCAACGCATCGCGCACGGTCAGACGGGTCGTTCGGGTCTGGCCGGAGGTGGTGAAATGTCGCTGGGGTGTCTGGTCCACCAAGACTGGACGTGTCGCTCCGGTGAGGACATCGTCGAGCGACAGCCGCCCGAATCCTTGCTGCGTGTTCGGTGCTGGGCCGACGTTAAGCGTGGACTGGTTGTTGCCAGTGCGATCTAACCCGCCCCGTACGCTGTGTGCACCCGCGATTAGAACCGCTTTCGCTCCTGCTGGAGAGACATCTGTGGGAAAGGAGGAGCCAAAATACCGTTTTACGAGAATAGCCGCGCCGGATGCGGCGGGGGCAGCAAAACTGGTGCCGCTATCCATTTCGTACATGTGATTGCCGTCTACGTTCTCCTGACAATAGCCGCGGTTCGTCTGCGGATTCCATTGAGTTCTCGCTGAGACGATCATCGAGGCTGGCGCAACAAGATCAGGTTTGATATACCCCGGTATGGCTGTCCCGTGCCTGCCCTCGAAGAAGATATTGCGAAAGTCATCGGCCTGGGTACCGCTACAAGCGCTGGCGTCCTGGTCGGGCCTGTAGTTTTCGACTCCGCCCATGGAAATGACGTTCTTCGCAGTCGCTGGCGGAAGTGTGAACGTGGAGTTGCCATAAGGGCCGAAATGCGTGTTCCCAGAGGAGACGGTGAAGAGCATGGGCACTCGGCCATTGCTCGAATCGGCATCGGCATCACGCGTAGCTTGATCATACTGTCGCGACTCCGTCGTATACAGACCGCTTGGATCTGCTGTCTCTCCAAAGCCGTAGTCGTTGTGCGAATGATTCTGAATGGTCACGGAGCTGGACGCGGCATCCTGAGCCCATGCAAAAATATTATTAGGCATCCCGTGGCCCAATGAAGAAATCTTTGTCGAGAAAATACCGGCCATCGGCGCGATACCCATTCCGTAGTAGTAGCCGAGCGGGTCCGTAAGGCCGAGGGTGGCGTTGCCGGCAATGATGCTGGCAATCATCGTACCGTGTGTAACATTGTCGCAATCGCCGCATGGATCGGGGTCGTTCGGCGACACGAAGATACTGCCCCAGTCCTCCCGCGGAGTGAGGTCAGGATGGTGAACGCCAAACCTCCCACCGTCAAGACCGGTGTCGGCAATCCCAACGCGCCAGGTCGAATATGGCATGTTCGTCGCTGTGCAGAGGCTGCAGCGACCGGCCAGCCAAGAAAGGTACGTGGTCGGGTTCAGCGGCTGTGATCCGGTCGTGTTCACGTTCGAAGTCAGCGACAAGGTGCGCCTCTCATCCGAGAGTCCCATCACCGGCTCGGCGCCAAAACCGATCACGAGCGGGTTGGACAGGATTGCCTCCGCATCGTTGCCTCTCATTCGTGCGTGAATGTACGTGTCGTTCTCATAACTGTCGACCCGCACGGAGCCAACGGCGGCCAAACGGCTGATCGCATCGATTGCATCGTTCTTTCCTGCAGTCGACGGCACCTCGAAAAGACAGTCATGAGGGTCGCCGTCACGGAAGCGGACCGACGCCTTCTCGAACGGATGATAAAAATCGAAGAACTGCACGAACGGGAGCTGCGCGGTGCCAGCCGTGAGCTCCGGCGGGCCTGCGACGACGTACGCGTTGGCCGGAAGGTATCGGGTTATCGACCAGCCAACATCGATCAAGGCGTTGTACCACTCGGCCTTGGCCGGACCGATGAATTGCACCAAATAGAGCCCGTTGGTTTTCGGCGGGTACGCATGAATGAGCCGCGCAGGTGAGGTGGCCGGATCAATGCCGCGGCGGACATCAATCGAAGCTCCGGGTGTGTCGATCCGATTGAAGTTGTCGACCGCGCGGACACGAATACCCTGTCCGGCCAGTTGTGCACCGAGAGCCTTGAAAGACCCCTCGGGCACCGACACGATGCGGTAACTTCCATAGTCGGCAACGTCTTCTGCCCCCGCCGCAGCCGCGCCGGAAAGGGGGATTGCCTCTGCCTTCTGCCCGGCCCAAGTCAGTTCGACTTTGACCCAGCCAAACTTTGGAGAAGCCGGTGCTGACGCGTCCGGCTGCACGAACAGGTACCTGTTTCCGAGCACACCTGCGTCCGCGGTTCCCGCCAGAAAGCACAGAACCGCGACAGCCTGGAGTAGCCGAGCTGGCCTGTTAAAACCGGAAGTGAACATGAATGCATGTAATGTAGCATGCCATTCTGACGTTAGTAAACCTCTGCCGTCACGCCAGGTTATTGGCGGAAATGAGCAGAAGGTGCTGCACGGGGCGCAGGAAAGCTTCCTGACAATCCATCGATCATTTAGGATGTCGATCAGTATATGAGTTCATTCGCCGATCGCGGACCGCAGCAACGTGCCGCCGATTCTCAGTCAAAGGTGACGCTCAACCTGCTTGTGCGTCATCGCGCATTCTTGGACCGGCTCGCGATTGACATGCGTTTCAAAAGGGGCTTCTGGATCAGCCGCTCCGATCTGATCGCCGGGATCATCGATGCGTGTCAACGCAGCGGTGTCGATCTCTCCGAGTTTTGCAGCGCGGAGGAGATCGCAGAGACGATGCGGAAGGAGTGGAGTCGCAAGAGAAAGCGCCGAGGCTAGGAAACGCGTATGCGCCACCCCTTAACCTGACGCGCGTCGACACCGACGGCCTCACTTCTCTACGAGCCGTAGCATCGCATTCAAGGCGTCGCAGAGCGGCTGCGCATTGTCTACGTTCAACCCGCCGCAGAGGAACTCCCGCCCTTCAACGTCCGTAAAGAACAGCATTCCTCTCGCGCCGCCTGAGTCACCGAGCGCGAATGAACCACCCCTGTAACGGGCGAGCGAACGGCGCACGATGGCCCGGAGCTGTCCGCGATCGATCTCCACGCGGAGAATCGTATCGGTTCGCCGTGTCTCAAACTACGCACTGTGCCCCGCGATAAGCAGCGGTGGCTTTGCGGATCGGCTAGCCAGGCGGGAACGAGAGCTTGTTCTCGAGATCGTCGAGGATCTTCGCGATCCAGCCTTTGCGCGGGGCCTTCATTTCCTTCTGCGCGTGGCTCTGCGTGGCTCGTGCTGGCGGATTATCGTTCTTCTTCTGCGCTGCGATGGCACCGCCTGTGAGGCCCAGCATCCCGAACAGAGACACCACGGCCACAAAAATGCGAATCCTTTGCATACACCCTCCTTGTGCTATCCGGCACAGGGCCGGTCAACGGTTGGAAGGGCGCCCTCGGGAAGAGGTGCCACCAGCGCGGCAAACTATGAGATTTTTTATTACGACGCCATCACGAAGGGCTGCGTCGGGTTCGCCGGCAACTGATCGAGGTAGGCGCGGACGCTGCGGACGAGCTCAGGCGTCGCTTTGCCGGCACGGAGCGCTTCGTGGAGGGTAGCGAGGGCTTCCTTGGCGTGATGCTGCATGCCTTCTGAGTTGAAGACGATCACGATCTTCCGGCAGGCCGCGGCCACGCCTTCGGGCTTGTTCAGCGCGAGACGCGCCTCCGCCCACTCCAAAGTCGCCTGCGCAGCATCGTTTGTCAGCCCCAGATGGGCAAGCTCCTTTCGGCTTGCATCCAGTCTCGCCGCCCCTTCTTCGAGATTCCCAGCTGCGACGGCCACGGAGCCAAGTGCCCATACCGCTCGTGCATGTTCGGTGGGGACCCGCAGCTCGTCATAGAGCACGATCGCTTCGCTATACAAACGCTCCGCGCGCTCCAGCTGTCCCAAGTCGGCCAAGGCAGCCGCACCGTTCTGCAGCGCGCTCGCGAGTAGCCGCACGTTGCTCCGCTCTCTTGCGAGGTCGGCGACGCGCCCGAAGGCTTCCACGGCATCTTGCGCATTTCCAGAGAGCAAGAGACAGCCCGCCTCGACCATGATCGACGATAGTTCCCGATCCCTGTCTCCGTACTCGCGAAATACTCGCGCCGCATCCCGTGCCGCGATGATGCCTTCCGGAAGCCGATCGCTCTTGTTGAACACAACCGCGCGGATGTACCAGACGATGGCCAAGTCGAAGTCATCCGCTCCCGGTGACGTATCGAAGAACCGTTCCGCGTACTCCAGGGCCAGTAGCGCGTCATTGAACTTGCCGAGGTATCGGAGCGCGTTTGCACGCTCGCGAAGGGCCATGCCCATGCTCAACCGCCGCCCGGCGCCGTTTGTCTGGGGGAGGGCCTTCGCGATCGTGCACGCCGTCACCGTCAGTTCCAGGCTGAATGTCGGACGGCTTTCGTGGCGCTCGTTCGCGGCTGCGCACAGCATGCGCACCATCCCTTCCGTATGACAGCCCGGCTTCTCCTCGAGCTTCGCGTTTCGGAACCGCAGCGGGGAATTCACGAGCGACGCGAGGATGCGCGACGCTTCGTCGTCCTCCTTCTGCACTCGGCGTCGCAGTGCCTCAGCCTCCGCAAACCGGTCGCCTGGAGACTGCAAGGCGGTAAGGTGCATCCAGGTCTCCGGGCTCCGCAGCGCGTCTTCGAACTTCCGGAATGCCGCGATAGCCTCCTGGCAGGCCTCGCAGTCTGCGACATGCGCGGCCACAACTTCACGATCGGCCACAGACTCCGCGTCGAGGCTGAATGCGCTCAGTACCGCTTCGTCGGGGTGAGTCATGAAGTCCTCCTCTTCAGCATCTCGCGCATGCGCTGCCTGCATGACGACAACAGATGCAGCACGTAGCCGGGCGATAGCGAAAGCGTAGCGGCGATCGCCTCTTTCGATTCATCCGACCAGTAGTAGCGCTTCAACGTCTCGCGGCATTGATTTCCCAAACGGGCCAGAAGACCGGCAACCGTGATCCGCCATGCCCAGCTATCGGCCGAGCAGTTCGCCGTAGGGTCGATCGTCTCCTCGAAGTCCTCCGGAAGGGGCATTTCCCGTTTTCGATCGCGCCAGTAGTGCTTGCACGCATTGCAAACTGCACCCATCAGCCATGGCTTCAGATCGTTGATCTTGGTGTGCCGCTGGAGATAGGCCACAAACGTGTCGTGGGTGAGCGCCTCGGCATCGTCGGGCGGAATCCCGTATCTCCGCATTGCGATGCTGCGGAGCAGTAAGCCGTACTCGGTGTACAACGCTTCGAACTCGTCGTCACCGGAAGTGCCGGTTCGGTCAGACACGGAAATCCTCCGGGCGCGAAAACCAGCGCCCGCCGAGGATATAGGAACCAATGCGTTGCTGCCATGCGCCGAAATACATGGCGTCAGGAGAGGCGCGTCCCCCACCGCGGCGGAGGGCTCCAGGGCGAAAAGATCGCTCGCGCGGACCGCGTAGCCGCTCAGCTCGCGGAAGGCCATCACCAGAAGCAGAATCTTCTCCTCGGTTGCGTTCCGCTCGCCGATCCGCAGCTTGAGGAAGTGCTGGCGGCTGATCGCGTGGCGAAGTCCCATCTGCGCCGCGATGCGGTTCGCGGTCTGTATGACGTGAAACGGCTTCAACCCGAGAGCGGCCATGACTGCGGCCAACGGAGTTGTGTGCTCTTTCCCATCCACTCGCGCGATTCCTCCCCGGCTCCGGTGTAGGAGTGTCGTCTGGCATGGTTTTCCCTACCTCCGGCATGAAACGACCACTATAGGGGGCGTGAGCCGGAGAAAAGCCGCTAATAGGTGTCTGTTTCCGCTGCGCCGACATTGCGTATCGTTCTGCCGCGCCGCCGTCGAGCTCTTCGCGCCGACGAGATGCCTCCGATAACGACACGTTGCGGGCTTTTTATGGCCAGGATTCGCCGCCGACTGTGACCCGATCGGACCAATGCAACATTGCGCGGCCTTAGACGGACAACTTCTGGGAATTACCATCCGTCTCACGCAGACGAGGGCTCAACACACACGCAATCCCACATTCGCTGCTCTCAAATGCATCCGGCCAGCCGCGTCGCGGTAATGCCGTTAAACCATTTAACTGCCTATTTGCGTGAAGTATGGTCAAGAAATCTATGCTCTAAAGGCATACCCCCCCTTGACACCCCATAAGACCGGGCCTAGGTTCATAAGCGGCAAGTCGACTAAATGCCGAACGCCCGTAAGTTCCCTTCGCGAGGGAGCCCGGGTAACCAAAAAACGGTCCAGAAACCTCATAGATTCTGGCCCGTCTAACTTGAAGGAGAACCTATGAGGAAGCGCATTTCCAGACAGCAGAGTGCTGTCGCCGAGCCGGTGCCTGTACCGGATCCGGTAATCACGCCGTACGAGAAGATCGCTGAACAACTCGGCGCCGCCATCAACGCCGCCGTCGTGCAGATCCCCGGCTACAACGATGATCTGTCCGAGACTCCCAAGAACCTTCGCCGTCGGGTGACAGCGAAATTCATTGGGATGACGGTGGCGGCTGTGGAGTCCAGCCCCGAGCTGCAGGGCGTCAACCAGCTCGACACGATGGAGTGCCGGGACACGCTGCAGTTTTCGCAAGGTATTCAGTCGCTCACAGATCAGCTCTTCGGCACGGCCCGGCGTCTCGATTTGATGAGACGAGTGAAGGAAGCAAGGGCAGGAAAAAGCGCGCTTGCGATCTACAACATCGCCCAGCGCGTGGCCTTGAACCCCAACAACACCCACATGAAAGTGCACGTGGAGAACCTCAGGGCCGAGCTGGCGAGTCCAAAGCGGGTACAGCCCGCGAAGCCGCCGGCAGAAGCGGATCCAGGCACGCCTGATCCAACGGCGAAAGGAGGTGGCAAGGACTAACGATTCCGTGAAAAACAGCACGGCCGCGTTTGCGCGCGGCCGTGCCTTCGACATCAACCCCAAACCTTGAGAGAAAGGAGTAGTGTCTTGCGAAACATAACGCAAAGCACCTGCTGTGTCATCCCTCCACACATCCAGAATCATGTGGCTCAGCACGGCAACAGCAAGCAGCGGGAACGCGCCGCCGCAACTCTGGCACACACCGTGGCGCAACGCTCCTGCGAGCAGGCCGCCGCGCTGATCGGCCCGCGCGTACAGCGGCCACTCGAGAAGAAGCGCCACATTTACCATGCCGGCGGTCAACTGACGCTGCCCGGCACGCTGGTGATGACCGAGGAGCGGACCACCGCCAGCGATATCGAAATGAGGGAGGCGTTCGACGGCTCAGGAGCCGTGTACGACTTCCTCGGGAGTGTCTTCCTGCGCCACTCCATCGACAACCGCGGCATGCGGCTCGACTCGACCGTCCACTACGGCACGCATTTCGAGAACGCCTTCTGGAACGGGCGGCAGATGGTCTACGGCGACGGAGACGGCCAGTTGTACAACCGTTTCACCGCCCCAGTCGACGTCGTCGCCCACGAGCACATTCACGGTATGACGGAGCACGACGCAGGGCTCCTGTACTGCGGCCAGCCGGGCGCACTGAACGAGCACATCTCCGATGTGATCGGAATCCTGACCAAGCAGTGGCGGCTCGGCCTAACGGCTATGCGCTCCGATTGGGTGATCGGCAGGGAGGTGTTCGGGCCCGCGGTGCGCGGCGTAGGTCTGCGCTCGATGAAAGCGCCGGGTACCGCCTACGACGATCCTGTGCTCGGCAAAGATCCGCAGCCGTCACACATGCGCCGCTACATGGACTTTCCCGACGATGACGGCGGCGTCCACATCAACTCGGGGATCCTGAACCGCGCTTTCTATTTCACTGCAGCGGACCTTCGTGGATACGCCTGGGAAATCGGCGGGCGGATCTGGTACCGCACCGCGACGTCAAGGCTTCACCCGGAGGCCGATTTCCAATACTTCGCCGAGGCCACGGTTACGGTCGCCGGCGAGATGTACGGCATCGGCGGCAACGTGCAAAGAGTGATCTTCGATGCGTTTTCGCGGGTGGGACTCTCTCTGCCTGCGTCGTTGCTGCGGTCTGCCGGCTTCGGCCGGAAGGCATTGCTGCCCGAAGGCTCATCGGCGAAGGAGTAATGGCCATGGTCAACGTTCTATTCAACCTTTCAACAAACCTTTCAACCAACCTTCAATCGTCGCGCTTCGCGCGGCAGAAAGACGAGTATTCATCATGAGCACTGGTTACGAGCACAACCAAAAGAATCACATCACCTTCGACATCATCGACCGCCACATTCAATCATTCGACTTGACGGCACACACGGCGCCGGGAGGGGTGCAGGCCAGCCGGGCGGATCGTCTGTCCACGACCTACGCCGTGGCCCGTCCGATCCTTGTCGGCCTTGCGGCAATTCCGCTGATCCCGGTCGCATGGCGCGCCGCGCTGCGCGTCTTCCTGACAGCGCTCGACGAAGTCACGGCAACCATCAAGCCAGCGGAAGTCAAGGAAGCCTTCAAAGCAGGGAAGGATCAGTTGGCCGGCGATCCGGAGCCGGGAGCGTTCGTGGAAATGGAACCGAAGCTGCCGGTCGGCTGAGGGAGATGACGCAACGCGAAAAACAAGTAGTTGACCAGCTTCATCATCTCCATGGCCGGCCTGAACGCGCCCACGAGCGTCTCCAGGTTTCGTGACGCGTGAGACGGCCAGGAGCGACGGTCGCGAAGTGCGCACGCACGCCACGACCGTGCAACAAGCGCCGGAGGTAATCGGCGTAGTAGTGGCAGTAAACCGGGGCCGGCTACGAGACGGCCCCGGACTTTCATCGTCGGCACCTTCACACCCAGCGCCGCACTCGCCATTCACAGCGTCTGCGCGAACAGCCAGCAAAGAAGAATCACGATCGGCACGTGGAAGAGCATTTGGAGGATCGAGTAGCCGGCGAGGTCGCGGGCGCGGACGCCGAGGATGCCCATCAGCGGGAGCATCCAGAAGGGATTGATCAGGTTCGGTAGCGCTTCGCCGGCGTTGTAGATCTGCACGGTCCATCCGAGGTGCATGTGCCAGGCATTCGCGGCGGCCATCACGTACGGCGCTTCGACCACCCACTTGCCGCCGCCGGACGGAACGAACATGCCGAGGATGGCGGAGTAGATGGCGACGACGACCGGGAACGTCGACCTCGTCGTCACGCTCACGAACGCGTGTGCGAGATGCGCGGCGATCGGCGTCTTCGAGATCATCCCGAAGATGCCGCCGTAGAACGGGAACTGAATCAGAACCCCGGCCGTCGCAGGCACTGACTTCGTCACCGCGCGCAGAAACGACCTCGGACGCCAGTGAAGCAGCAGTCCCGCGGCGAGGAACGCGAAGTTGAAGTTGTTGAGGTCGAGCGCGGCCAGCCCGCCTTTGTCGCGGAACTGCGTGATCAGAAACCAGAACATCAGCGTAGCGATGAGGACGTTCAGGATCGGACTGTTCTCCAGCCGTTCAGCGGGCGTAAGGCGCACAGACAAGAGTGTCTGTGCCACA
>DATLVW010000501.1:0-2808 GCA_035577085.1 Thermoanaerobaculia bacterium | reverse complement strand
CGCGGATGGCCGCCTCGAGCTCCTCGCCGACGCGGTCCTGATCGCCCGAGTTGAAAAGACGAACGCCGAGGATGTAGTGAAATGTCTGGCGGTCGGCCGGAGTGACGGCGATCTTCGCCGCATTCTCGAAGACATCGATCGAGATCTGCTGCGGGACACCATAGAGATAGTCGTCATCACCCAATGTGAAACTGCGCACGATGCCGAGGTAGTGCGTGCGGGCGTGATCGATGTCGTCGCTGCCAGCCCACCAGTCGAGCGCGGCTTCGTAGTACGGCATCGCGGAGAGCCCGGGGCTGACCGGTGAGCTCGCAAAGTCGCCCAGCGATTCGTTGACCTCGGCCCATAGTTTGTCGTGATCGTCGCCGGCCTCGCGAACGAGCGCGAGCAGCTCATCGCGCGCCTTGGCGACGTCGGTATCGTCGCTCTTCGGATCGTTCGCTTCCGCGCGCCAGGATGTATCCGCGAGGCGGAATCGCACCCAGCGTTTCTCTTCGGGCAGCAGCGACTCCTGCTTCACCTTCGCGTACAGCTCATGCGCGCGCGCGTATGACCGCTCCCCAATCGCGACCTCGGCCTCACGCCGCAGCGTTTGGTAGCTCGATGCGCCGGCGATTGCGACGGGCACCGCTGTGCCGAAGAAGATATTGCCGGGGATCGGAAGGAACGAGAGTGTGGAAAAGACCAACGCGGCGAGATTCACGGTTACCCCCAGGTGCTACACGGCTGATTAGATGAGGGATTGGAAGAAAAGGAAACCGAGGGTCAGGTCTAAAGTCTAAAGTGCCGAGGGCGATCGTCGCTAAGGCGATCAGGCCAATTCGGCACTTTAGACTTTAGACCTGACCCATTCCACGCGTGGTAGGATCATCGCGGGTCCGGAATGAATGTTCTAACGTCGATTTTCAGCGTTCGCTCGCTCGCTGCGGGGATGATGCTCGCCTTCGCGGCGGTGCTGCTGATCATCCTCATCGTCTCGTTCCGCTCGCGCGCCGTCGTCTTCTGCCAGTACCTGCAGGCAATGACGGGGGTCAAGCTGAAGCCGTATCAGGTGGCGAAGGTCTATCGCGAGCGCGGCCCCGACGGCGTGCGCGAGTTCTTCCTCGATCTCATCATCAAAGAAGACCTCAAGCAGGGGCCGCTGGTGATCCCTTCTGATGAAGCCAGCGGACATTAAGCCCGAGATTCCGTTCGCGACTCTCGCCTCGGTCGACATCCGCGTCGGCACGATTCAGTCCGTTCATGACGTCGCCGGCTCGTCGAAACTGATCCGCATGGTCGTCGACTTCGGCGATCACACGCGGAACATCCTCGCCGGCATGAAGAAGGAACGGAGCGACGTCCAAGCCATCGTCGGCAAGCAGGCGCTCTTCGTTGTGAACCTTGCGCCGCGCACGATGGCGGGTGAAGTCTCCGAGGGGATGCTGTTCGACGTGGGATTCGCGGATGGCATCGAGCCGGCGCTTCTGAGTCCGGAGCGGCCGGTTCCGAACGGAACGCGAGCGGGATAGTTTGCGATGGTCTCGCGCGCCGCGGAGCTGATCGAGACGCTGAATCTCGAACCTCATCCCGAGGGAGGGTTCTATCGTCAGGTCTACCGGTCGCCGCATTCTGTACAACCGGACGATGGCCGCGATACGCGCAGCGCGTTGACTGCGATCTACTTCCTGCTGCCCGCGGGCGAGAAGAGCCGCTGGCACCGCGTGCAGTCCGATGAGATCTGGACGCACCTCGAAGGCTCGCCAGTGACGCTGCATCTGTTCGACGGGATGGACGCGTCGAGCGTGATGGTCGATCGAATGCACGTCGTTCCCGCCAACATCTGGCAAGCCGCCGAACCGAGCGGCGACTACGCGCTGGTGGCCTGCTTCGTCGCGCCCGGCTTCGAGTTCAGCGACTTCTCGATGATGAGCGATGAGGCCGATGCGATTGCGCGGTTGCCTCAGGAACTGCGACGACTGGTTTGACTCACCTGACGGCTGTGCCAGGCTCGCGAACCCGCGTATCATTTCCGTGTGTCCGTACAAAAGACGCTCTCCCTTGCCGGCTTTTTGGCCCTCTCTCTCCTATGGGCGGGCCTGATCGCAGCGCAACCGCATCTCGTCAAAGACATCAACCTCCTGCTGTCGCCGGTCAGTTCGGAGCCCGGTGGATTCGCGTCCATCGGCAACGTTACTTACTTCTTCGCTAACGATGGGGTATCCGGGAACGAGCTGTGGAAGACCGACGGCACGACAATCGGCACGGTGCTCGTGCGCGACATCCGACCCGGGCCGCAGTCTGGCGTTCCCAACGACCGCGTTGCGGCGTCTGTCGTCGGGAATCGGATGCTCTTCGTCGCCACTGACGGCATTCATGGACTGGAAGTCTGGTCCACTGACGGTACTGCGGATGGAACGGTGATGCTGGCCGACATCGCTCCGGGAACGGCTTCGTCAAATCCTGTCTTAGGCCCGGTGGCCGGATCGACCGCGTACTTCACCGCCACTGCGCCTGCGACGGGAACGGAACTGTGGCAAACGGACGGGACAATCGCTGGTACGCGCCTGGTTCAGGATCTGAATCCCGGTGCGAACAGTTCGTCGCCGCGCATGCTGGGAGCGTTCGGCCCGCTGCTCGTCTTCCAGGCGTTCGACGGAACCAAGACAACTCTCTTCACGACTGACGGCACTGTCGAAGGAACGAAAGCGCTCGGCCCTTTTTCCGGCGTGTCGGGCATCGCCCTCGGCACGTCATTTCTTTTCGCGGTCACCACCGGAACCGGCAAGTGGGACTTGATGAAAACGGATGGCACCTCCAGCGGAACCA
>DATLVW010000500.1:0-3171 GCA_035577085.1 Thermoanaerobaculia bacterium | reverse complement strand
TCGAGAATGATGGGAGTTGCGCACTGCGGAACCGTGAGAGTGGCCGTGTTGCTGTCGGTCGGGCCGCATGCGTTGGTCGCGCGAACCCAGTAGCGGGTGGTCACGGTGATCGGATCGACCACGAGGAGCGTGCCGAAGTTGAAGTATTCGTCGGCGCCCACGATCTGCGCGATGACCTGCTCGTCGCTCACGCCACCCAGAATCGCCGGCACGAGCGCCGCCGCTTCGGATGCCGTAGCGTTACGGTGCAGGAACTGCGCGTAGTACTGCTGTACGCGCCGGTTGACCGCTTCGCTCGATTTGAGGATGGAGAGGCCGACGGTTACGCGCGATGAACTGCCCAGAAAGCCGCTGTATGCGGCGGTCTCGGCAGCCGAAGGTGTGCGGCCGAGGACGTCGTTGAAGATGCGTGTGATCCAGCCGGCGTTCGTGCCGCCGGAGAGCGCGAAGTACTCCGGTGACGAAACGAGCTGCGCTTCGATCTGCTCGTCACTCAGATTGGCGGCGAAGGCGGGGAGCCAGAAGCTCAGCTCCGCGGCGGACGGCGTGCGGTGCAGGAACGTTGCGTAGAAGCTCGTCATCAGCCGGTTGCGGTATTCGGTCGACGTCAGGACGGTGAGCGCGACGGTCGTTCGCGGTGTGCCGCCGCCGAGGAGTGTGCTGAAGCCGGATAGGGACGCAGCGTCGGCGGTTCGTCCGAGCAGATCGATGAAGATCTGGTTGACCCAACGGTCGTTCGACGGGCCTGATCCGTTGACGGGTGTCGAGGTATCGCCCGTATTTCCCTTGTACCACTGGTAAGAACTGACGCCGGCGGCGAAGGCGAACAGGTAGGTCGGAGTCCCGGGCGTCGGAATGAAGCTGGCGGGTTGAATCGAGAAGGACGGCAGAGTGCATTGTCCCGCGATGCTGACCGTGGCGACGTTGCTCTTCGCGAAACCGCATCCATTCGTGACGCTGACCCAGTACGACGTCGCCTGCGTCAGACCCGGCGTTGTGAAGCTCGGGCTGTTCAATCCGACCGGGTGGCTGGTGTCGAGGTTGCTGGTTGCCTGGTACCACTGATAGCTGAACGGCGACGAGCCACCCGCGGTCACGGAGAGTGTGGCCGTGCCTCCGAGGCTGATGGTCGTCGAAGTCGGCTGGACGGCGATGCTTGCAGCCGTGCATCCAGGCCCGGTCTGCACACTGACGGACGCGCTGGCCGTGACGTTGCCGCATGTATTCGAGACCTTGACCCAGTAGTTCTTGGTCCCGGTGATCGGAGGCGTGGTGAAGGTGGAGCTGTTGGTGCCGACGGGATGCGAGTTGTCAGGCTCCAAGCCGTCGAACCATGCGTAGGTGAAGGTGCCATTGCCGCCGACGACGTTGGCGCTCAGCGTTGCCGTTTGACCGGACGGATAGGCGCCGCCGCCGGAGATGGAGACCGAGGTGGGAGGCTGACATGGGGGGCCGTTGCCGTAGACCGTCTCGACTGCATCGTGGTCCCACTGCTGAAGGTTGGAGCCGAACCCGGCGTTGACCGGAGACGTCATGAGCGCGCTGCTGCTGCAGGGCGATGGAGAAGCGCAGACGCCGGTTCCGTCTCCAGTTTGATTTGAGTGCCGGAAGCCGATGGCGTGGCCGAGCTCGTGAGTGATCAGCGCGTCGAACGTTGAGGGACTACCAGAGCCGAACACAATGTCAGCATCCTGAATGGAGAGAAACTGCTCGCCCTTATACGTATGTTGGTTGGCTGGACCCGGGTCCGTATTGCCGCTGACGATTGTGCATACGTCGGCTGCGTCACAGAAGCCCGTGTTCGGAGCAGGCGTCTGGTTCAGATAGATCACGTTGTTGTGATCGAACGACGGCGACGCCGTAGAACCTACCGGTCTAGGGCCACCACCGTTCAAGGTGATTCCCGCGTTCGGATCACTGGTCCACGCGGCCATACCGTTCGCAATGCTTGCCGCAGCATTTGGAACAGCTGAAAGCGTTCCATCAACGGAGAAGGTGACGGTTCCAAACTCCCCCCCGGGCCAGCGCAGCGGCATTCCAAACGTGAGGCAGTACGTGGCCGCGGTCGGAGCAGCGAGCGGCGTGGGACGAAGAGACATCGTGATCGGGGTCAACGTCGTCGCGTACGACGCGCTCGTCTTCCCCTGCACGAACTGCTTGAACTCATTCGCCAGCCGCGCCGGGTCATCGCGAAGTTCGGACACCTCGCGCGTCACCACCGCTTCCCCGCTGGCGTTGCGCGTGAACGAGAACTTGCCCATCGCCATCGACGTCGTGAAGTACGTCCCGTCGCTGCGCTTTTTCAGGAAGACCAGGACGTGCTCGCCGGACGTGTAAGCGGCGGAGTCGCTGATGAAGGTGACGCGATCGCCGCTCCGTCCGCCGATCTCGCTGACGATGATCGTGCCTGCCGCCGTGCCTTTGAGCGTCTCCTCGATCTCGAAGCGATAGTCGGTGACGACATATCCGTCGGCGCGAACGTGGGATGTGGCATCGCGCACGGTAGCGACGACAACCGAATCGGAGCGGTCGGTCAGTTGGCGGTCGCTGGTGGGCTGAAACACCGTTGCCGAGACGGCCGAGGCAAGAAGAAAGACGATGGATACAGCGAACCGGATCGATTTCAAGAACGGACCTCTCTCTGTTGGTTGATTGCGGTGGCCGGAGCGGCCAGTGGATTTGTTTCCGTTACTTATTTGAATAACCTGAGCATTGTAGTCGTAGCAATCTCGTTCCGAAAGCGGTGAGGGGCTGTGACCACAGTTACAAAACTCCTCCGCCAACTGACGAGAATCGTGTTCATGCTCCGAGGCGCGGTGTGCTGCCTGTCGATCCTTCTGTTGGTTGCGTCGATCCAGGCTCAGGCGCCGCAACAGGGTGGCGACCTGCCGGGAAGCTGCGGCGAAAGGGCGTTCGCGGGCGGTCCGGCACTAGTACGGATCGCCGCGTTGTCGGTTGTCGGTTGGTTGCGCTTCGCGCGTTGTCTGTTGGGTTGATTGCCGCTACTTCAATGAAGAGAAGGACTTGGCGGTGGCGTTCTGTGGAGATCTCGCCGATGAAGTTTGATGACGAGAGTCATGAAGTTTGATGACCAGAGTCATGAAGTTTGATGATGAGAGTCATGAAGTTTGATGACGAGAGTCATGAAGTTTGATGACGAATGTCCTGAAG
>DATLVW010000499.1:0-2974 GCA_035577085.1 Thermoanaerobaculia bacterium | reverse complement strand
TGGCGATAGTAGTGACCAACCTGCCATCCTGACTCTTGCAGGCCATCGCCGAAGTCCCATTGGCACATGATCTCGTCGCGGGCGCTGGAATTGGAGATCAGGCGATCGAAAAGGACGACCCGAAACCGGGCCGTGTCCCCTGCAGCCGGCAGGCTTGGATCGCAGACAATGGAGAACCTTCCGTCCTTGAGCTTGGTGATCACATCATCCGGATGGACATCCTCGCGCAACTCGAGGGCGCGAATATCAGCGCGCCGCAGGAGCGCCATGTTATCAGCGCGGAGGTTCTTCAACAGCCGCTCGATCACGTCGTTCCATTTCGAACGTTGGTCGCCCAAGTTGTCGATGATGTCCGCGACGTCGATCAGGATCTCGTATTTTGTGACCGCCGAGTCGATGGCGCAGACGTTGTCATCCGTCATGTTCTCTGCATGCGGGTTTGTAGCATTCACACACGAATCCAGATTCGGTATTTTTCCCCTGGCGTAAATGAGGAACTTGCTGGTGGTAAACCGTGGATCACTGACAATTTTCTCGACGCGCGCGGTGACTTTCTTCTTGAACTCGTCATTGGGAGTCTGGAGCCCCGCCAGGACCGCGGCGGCGTCCGTCACGGTCTTCGTCGCATCATCGAGGGCACCGTCAGTCACCTTCGGCGCTGTAACCTGCATCTCCGCCCGGAGCCCACTGTGGATGGCGTTGCGCATGATCGACGGGGCAAAGCCGAGGAGCGTACTGTTCGCCGAGCGGTAGATCGCGTCAATCCTCTGCACAACGCCAACCAGACGCTCGAGACGGGCGATGTCCGTCTCGCAGGCTTGCGCCAGCGCTGGATAATCGGCACTGAACGCCTTGCGGGAATTGAGCGAGTCCTTAATCCGAAGCCGTTCCACCCGTATCGAAACGCGTAACATGGAGTCGCACGCAACTGAAATGGTGCGAATCTGTTCGGCGATTTCTTCCAGCCGGCGCTGCAAATTCAACTTGAGAGTACGGTTCGGCACCCAATTCGTCAGAATCAGCGAGCAGATCCCGCCGAGGAGTAGGAGGATCACGATGAGCGCGTTCGATGCCCACGGCCGCCAGACGTCAGACCACCAAGAACGCGAAAGCTTAATCGGCAGATGACGGGACGGCCACCACGATAGGAACTGGGCCTTTTCCGCCGGGATGGCGCTGAGCGTCAGCCATCCATCGGACTCGCGGTCGCGAAACAACGAGCCGAGCGTGTCGCCTGACAGGGATTCGTTTTGTTTCGGATGAAGAACGATGGTTCGCCCGGAATTCGGCGGGATGGTGATTTCATCGCTGTCATTGTCTATTCCGGGCGCCGAAAAGGTCCAGGCGACGACATACCGCACCGGCTCCTCATTAAGCAACGTGATGCGCCCCGCGTTGTCTGCGGAAATACGCAACGGATAGGGGACACCTTCCTTCCATCCGGGGGGCGCGACTTTGAACGGAAACCTGTCCTTGATCACACGAACGGTGCCGATCGGGGCCCCTTGATTGGTCAAAACCGCCGTTGCTCCACCGACCGATAGAAAATCGGTGACTGTGATTTTGACGGGAACCTGCGCTCCAGGCGCCAGGTTGGACGGGGCCTTGTAGATGAATGGCGCTGGCAACCCATCGATCGCTCCTACGACTCCCTTTCCGGGAATGATCTGGTGCGTAACGTCCGATGTGTACTGACCGACTCCCAGCACCAGTGGGACGGTCTTCTTCGACGTATTTTTGAGCCAGAACACGGAGAGGCCACTGTTAGTCGCGGGATCGATGGCGAAAGGGTTATCGCCAGAGATCGCCAGCGGCGGCGCCGCTGGCGTTTGCGCCAGCCCGAATTCTGCGGCTAGTAAGAAAGCAACAAACGTGGCAACAGATCGTCCTGTGATCACTGTCGGAGGCCCCCCCTCACTTAGGAGTGACGCGGCGCTGCACTTTCCTACCCTCCCGTTGAGAAAGTCGCTTGCGGCATGGGGATGGAGCACCTCTTCCTCGGTCGGTTCAACCTGAACAGCCTCGAAGTTAGCCCACTTACGGGTCGACCTGAGAAGCCCCTTCAACTTGTCGCCTGATCGCCGAAAGTCACCTTCGCGTACACCTCGGCGATCTTCAGGCGGCAGTGAAGTGAGGTGAGATCGATCTCGGCGTCCGGGTCGTTCCACTCGCGCAGGAACCATCCACCGTCGGGCTGGCGTGTGTAGAGCTCGATGTGGACGCGATCCTGAGAAACCAGCAGGTATTCGGAAAGCGTGGGCACGGCGCGGTAGCGCTCGAATTTCGCTCCGCGATCGTATTTCTCCGTTGAGTCGGAAAGCACCTCCGCGATCACCTTGGGATTGGTGAGAGTATCGCGGTGCTCATCGACGACTTCGACAGGATCGCAGACCACGACGACATCGGGGTACGTATAGTGGCGAAGACGGTCAGTCGCGACGCGCAGCTCAGCGCCGTAAACCGTGCACGGCCCTTCGCGCAAACGGTCCCGAAGTTCGCCGACGAGGTTTGTCGTGATGAGCACGTGACGCATTGACGCACCTGCCATCGCGAACATCTCGCCGTCGATGTATTCACTCTTCCACTCCGCGGCGCGCTCGATTCGCAGGTATTCCTCGGGAGTTAGGCGAGGGTGGGGATTCGTGGTCATGCCGGAGCAAGAATAATTCATTTTCAGAGACGGGAGCACTCAAGCCTGCGGCGATAACGACCAACGATCCTCCTCGGCAAAACTCATCCGCGGATTTACACTCCTTCACCGCACATGTACCACCAGACCTACAACCCGACCGGCAACGTGGTCCTCTCGACGGTCGTGGCCGCGATTCCCATCGTCGTATTGCTCTACTTCATCGCGCTCCATCCTCACCGCGATCGGAAAGGGGCGCGGCACCTCGGCATTTCTGCGCCGTACGCCGCTTTCTACGCGGTCATTGCGGCGATGCTCGTGGCGTGTCTCGTCTTCAGGATGCCG
>DATLVW010000498.1:0-3782 GCA_035577085.1 Thermoanaerobaculia bacterium | reverse complement strand
GAGCGTCTCCGCATCGCCGAATGCTGCCTCGCTCGTCCCGAATTGATCGAACCACGCGACCGCCCACTGCGTGTCGGCGTCGTACTCGCTCTCCTGTTCGGAGAGCACCTCATCCAGAGCTTGGTTGATGAGCTGCAACGCGCTGCGAACGCGCATCGGCTCACCATCGGCTTCGATGACTTTTGCGTATCGCGAGAAGACAGCCATACCCGGTCCAATTGCGACCTGCGCGAGGTCGACAGGGGCGATGTTGCCGTGCTGCAGCGCCACCAACGCGGCGGGCAATTCATCCTTTAGAGCGTTGATAAACTCTCGTCTCGTTGCGATCCGAGCGGATGGATTTCGCTGGCGACAAATAAGCACAATGGTTGACGCTAGCGAGTTCCGGTCTTTGTTCCGGAAGCCGCCGGCTCGCTCCGCACGCACCGGCCACGTGCCATTGATCGCAAACCCCGCTCTGATGAGCGCTGAAAGCATCGTTTCCCAACCGGTTGATGAGACCGCACCTTGATCGTCATCTTCGGACTGCTTGAATGAGTAGTAGATGCTCACGGGATACTCTACGCTTGCGATCGCGGCAGCACTCCGAAAGGCTTGCTCTAACCCATCCTCAAAGAAGTTCTTCGCCGCGACACGACTGCCGTCGAATCGAAAAGGGGAGGCGATCAGCTCCTGCGTCTTGGGAGTGAGTAGCGTGGAAAAAAGGCTCGGGTAAATAGAGCTAAGGCCTCTTCGAAGCCAAACATAGAAGAAGTCGGAAAGCTCGGCATAAGCGATATTGTCGTAATAAGGCGGATCTGTTGATATCAGGCTTAGACGACTCGGAGTAAGCGACGCGGCATCACGCTGCTCGACTTGTCCCGGGGTAACTCTGAGCGGTGATGCTGCGATGACTTCGGAGACCAACGACGTCATTCGTTCAAAATTACCCGAGGAGTTGGCAAAGATGTTCGCTTCGGCAAAGTCCCAGATCATTGGCAAAACCTGGCGGCCGAACGTGCTGACGACATGGAGCTTCGTAGGTAGCGGACTCCACGTGCACAGCGTGGTACTGCCCTCGGCAACCTTGTCGACCGCGAATGCGAGGTAAGTCAGGACCGCATCCGCATAGTTCTGAGACTCCTTTTCGCGATCCGACGTGGCCTCGCCAAGCGAGATGACATCATCGACAATTCGCTGGCGTGTCTCGACAAGCAGATCGGAGAGAGTATTTATGGCGAGCAGTTGGCGAGCACTGAAGAGCTCTCGATGCTGCTCGATGCCGTACCCTTGGACTCGAAATCCAAGCGCTTCGTCGGGCAGGAATGTAGTCGGAAAAGAGGGAGCAACTATTGATTCGGCCGTGGTCTCCTGATCCGCCGACGGTGGCAAGTACTCGCGACCGCTCTCTCCTTCGGCGACAATGCCAATCATCCGTACGCGAATCCGTTTTGCTTTCCCTTGAGAACGTATGTATTCGAGAGGAATACTCGTACCGCAGGCGAGACATTCTGCGCCGCTCCGTCGAACCGTGCCTTCTCGGGACGGTACCGTTGCAACGACTTCGTATCGGAGCTCGTGGCCTTGAGCGACTGCGCGAACAGAGGCCTCGCGGCCGGGCTTCGCTGAAAGCGCGAAGGAACGGATGAGCGGCGCATCTATCCCACATGCTGGGTTCGGGCACTTCACCGTTCTCGCCCAAAGCCACGCGATGACGGTAGCCTCGCGACCATCCTCCAACTTCACCTTCGGATAGAGATGTCCGATCCGCTTCTCGGCTTGGTCCCGCATCCACTTGCCGTAGTAGCGAACGTCGTCGGCAAGCCCCTGTGCTCCTTTCCATTTCGCGGAGTGCGTCAACTTCTTCTTCGCCTCCGGGTTCACGGGAGGAAGGTCTGCGAACTTCGGCGGGATCTCGATCAGCGCCTTCGTGATCAGCACCGCCACGGGATTCAGGTCGCTCCCGTGCGCCTCCAACCCAAGGCGTTGCGCCTCGAGCGGGATCGATCCGCCTCCGCAGAAGGGATCGAGCACCGGCGGCGGATTCCCATCTGTTGATTTCAGGATCTCCTTCCGCGCCCGATCGAGAACTTCTTCGTTGTTCGAGTTCTCCCACTTCACCAGATCCTCAATTATCCGGAACAGCCGCTGCCGCTCTTTCTCCTGTAGCTCCTCGGTCGGAAACTCCTCAGGGAGACTGGAAGGATCATTCACCAGCGACGCAAACAAGACCGCCCGGCAAGCCGCCAACGGCCGCCGCGCCCACCAAAGATGCAGCGTCGACGGATGTCCATGCCGAATCGACTTCTCCCGCGCCGACTCGCGGTTGATCGCTTCGAGGGGCAGAGCGACTTCGATCAACTTCCTCTTGACGGCGGCCATTCTGTCACCCCCTCCCGATCGCACTTTTCAAAGCCTTGATGAACTCATGCGTATCCAAGAAGTAGTTGGGGTAGGCTTGTTTCAGTGCCTTGATCGAATCGGCTACAACCAGAACAGTCTGCGAGTTACCGTCTTGGGCACGCTCTCGATCCAGGTATCGCTTAGTCGCGATGCCGAGTTCTGTGCGCCGAAACGATTCAATCATCAAGCGTCCCTCAGCCGGCCGCAATTCGAGAAGGAAGTAGTACGCGAAGTTCATCTTCTTCTGTTCAAAGACTTGAATTACACGACTGTATGCGGACAAGACCGTATCGGCTTTGAGGCCGTCAAAAAGGTTTCGTGTCTTTAGTTGAAGTTCGTCGGAGTACTCAGGCGTGTCCGGTACAGTGGGGCAACCCTCTCGAATTGCAAAGAGCGAAGCAGCGAGACTAAAGAATCGTAACCAGTCGTCAGATCCCTGGCTTGCCTTCAACGACTGCTTCACGAAAGTCCCGACCGTCTCGACAGCTGTAGCCCAGGCGTGCTGAAGTCGGCTTCTGATCTGGACTTCGATTAGTCGACCCGTATGATCGGCCGATTTTGCGCTCTCGAACTTATAGATGAGATGGATGCCTCGATACCCAGATGGCTGTGGCGATGTGATGTAGTCCTTTTCGTTTACGAGTTTGTGCTTTTGGCGACTCGTCTTATAGGTCTCCTCCAGACATCGCACTTCGTCGACCGTGTCAACGATCGCACGACATCCGGCGATATCTTGCATTCGCGACAGATTCATCTTCGGGAACCGTCGAAGCTTGGCGACGATGGATGAGACACGCTTCAGCCGCTGTGCGATTAGCGGCTTCTGACATACCGCCGCGGCTCTCTTCCGTAGTGTCAGTTGCATTGAGTTGAGAGCGAAACTGTGAGCTGTCCGCCAGTTTCCGAGCACTTCCAGCGCATTGGCCCTGTCAAGAGCGCTTGCTTCCTCTGAAGCCAGCGTTTGGCCGGCGGAGTCCACTTGGGACCTACTGTACTTTGGCGTCGTCCAAATCATCACAAAAGTCCTGAGGTCAGAGCGCTAATGGAAAAGGTTGCGCTTGTCTCGGCGAACTGCGGCTCGCGTGTGAACGGATGCGCGATATACATAGGGTTCTTTGCAACGCCGTCGACGAGCACGATCGCTAGCCGCCACTGGTCCGGCGAATTGAGCGCGCAGAGCATTTCGTTCCGAGTCACCGTAACTGTGTCGGCACCGTTGATGCGGCCCTTTACTTCGATAAAGCGCAAGCGGCCGGTTTTTGGATCGCGCGATTCAATGTCGTAGCCGTTGTTCTCTTTCGATACATCGCGGGTCTCGAACCCGAGGGCGCGCTCGTGCTTCATCACCGCGTCCATCGCCAGGCGCTCGATCTCCTCGGTTTCGTGAGCGAACATCGCAG
>DATLVW010000497.1:0-5245 GCA_035577085.1 Thermoanaerobaculia bacterium | reverse complement strand
AGAGACGCAGAGGTCACAGAGAAAGTCAGTGTTTCTCTGTGCTATCTGTGTCTCTGTGGTAATCGCCTCTCAGAATTCGAGCCACGCGGAAGGCATCTGCACGAACGATCGATCGAGATCGCGGACTGACGCGCAGCCGAGGAGTTTCATCGTGCGGACGATGCCGGAGCGGAGAACGTCGATCGATCGCGTGACACCCGCTCTGCCGGCCGCGCCGAGGCCGTAGGCGTAAGCACGTCCGACAAGGACCGCACGCGCGCCAATGCAGAGCGCCTTCACCACATCGCTCCCCCTTCGAATGCCCCCGTCGATCAGCACCTCGGCCTGCCCGTTCGCTGCCGCGATGACTTCCGGCAGCACGCGGAGCGTTGGCGCGACACCGTCGAGTTGCCGCCCGCCATGGTTCGAGACGATGACCGCGGCAGCGCCGTGATCGATGGCGCGGCGGGCATCGTCCGCCGTGTGTACGCCCTTCACCACGATCGGACCCTGCCAGGTCTCGCGGATCCACGCGAGGTCAGCCCACGACACCATCGACTGTTCGAGGGCCGCGCCGACATCCGCGTACGGCATCGGGCCATTCTTCAGCACGATGTTCGGAAACTTCATCAGACCGCCGTCGAGGAGGAAGGCGGCAAGCCAGCGCGGGCGTGCGAGGAATTGAAAGAGGTAAGGGAACATCGTAAACGGCGCGCCCGACACCAGCTCTTTCGTTCCATTGCGCACATCGCGCTCCCGATTTCCGGCGACGGGCGTGTCGACGGTGACGACCAGCGCCGAGCAGCAGGCGGTTTTCGCGCGCTCGATCCCGGCCTCGGCTACCTCGCGGCCGCCGATTACATAGAGCTGATACCAGACCGGCCCGCGCGTAGCCGCCTTGACGTCGCCGACCGCGCAGCCCGACAGCGTCGAGAGCGTATAGATCGTGCCGGCCTCGCCCGCGGCGCGCGCAGCCACTTCCTCGCCGCGCGGAAAGAAGAGCCTGGAACTGCCGACGGGCGCGAGAAGAAACGGAAGGTCGATGGTGGCGCCGAGGACGGTCGTGCGCATGTCGACGCTCGGCGTGGCCACGGCAGAGCGAGGGCGCAGCATCACATCGTCGAATACGCGCGCGTTCTCGCGCATCGTCCACTCGGCGTCCGCACCGCCGTCGATGTAGTCGAACACGACGCGCGGGAGGCGCTTCTTCGCAGCGGCCCTGAGATCCGCGATATTGACGACGGTCATGCGGTCCTTCTCACCAGGAACGGTCAGCGCGCCGCGCGCATCGCGGCACGCAGGTCTTCCAGCCGCTGCACTTCATTCTGCGGGATCACTTCGTTCGACCCGAGGGCGCGGCGAATGAAGTCGATGCGTGCGACGTGCTCGAGCGTCTCCATCAGATAGCCGGCCTGCTCGATGTCGCGCGCGAAACAGACCGCGCCGTGAAAGCGGAGCAGCACGGCATCATGGTGGGCCACCAACGGCTCGACGCTGCGCGCCAGCTCCTCGGCGGTCGGCATCGCGTACACCGCCACCGGTACCCGCCCCAGCGACAGAATCGCCTCGGAGAGAATCGGCTGATCGAGCGCCATGCCGGCCACCGCGTACGCCGTCGCATACGGCGGATGCGCGTGGACGATGGCGCGAACGTCGGGCCGTCGATCGTAAATCATGCGGTGCAAGGCGATCTCCGACGAAGGCCGTCCATGCCGCACCGAGCCATCGCGAAACAGCCGAACGATCTTGTCCGCCTCCAGCTCGCCCTTGCAGCAGCCGCTCGGCGTGATCAGCGTTCCGCCGTCGTCGAGCCGCGCCGAGAGATTGCCGTCTGTCGAAGTGAGAATCCCCTTCTGATCGAGACGCCGCGCCACGCGCACGATGGCCTGCTTCAATTGATATTCAGTCACCAAGCGGATCGATCTTACCGTCTCTGGCTGAAGTTCTGAAGAAACGTCGTGTCTCGCCCAAACCGTTTCACGCGGAGGCGCGGAGGACGCAGAGGTTTCTCTCCGCGCTCCCCGCGTCTCCGCGTGAACCGGTTTTTGTGAGGAATCTCACCGAATGGTCATCGAATCGTTCCCATGAACAGCGAAGAATTGCAGCTCGACATGAACACTCTCCACATTCTCGCTTTCGTTCTCTCGCTCAGTGCCGCCGAGGCGCTTGCGGGGGAGTGCAACGGCTGGGCGGGCGCCCGGGCACCGGTGCGTTACGCCTCCTCGGCGGACAAAGCCGTGCTCGTGCGCGATCTCGACGGCGACGGAGCGCCCGAGATCATTGCGTCCGGCAATCACGTCGACGAGCTGGGAACGTTTTCGATTCTTGCGAATCGTCGCGATGGCACCTTCGCTTCGGAAAAACTGGTGACGAGCGGCTTCGGAGTGATGCTGCAGGACGTGGGCGACTTGAACCACGACGGCGTTCCGGACCTTCTCGTCTCCGACTACTTCGCGAATGGCATCGTCGTCTACCTCGGCGACGGCGCACTCCAATTCGACGGCGGCACTCGCTATGACACCGCCACGCACGGCGGTCCTTCCCTGATCGCCGACTACGACCACGATGGAAACGCCGACGTGATCAGCCTCTCGTTCGGATCCGGAAATCCGGTTCGTCTGCATCTCTTTCACGGCCTCGGCAACGGAGCGCTTGGCCCGAAGACGACCTTCGAGACCGGTCTCGCGAACGGCGAGTGGCCTTCAATGCGCACGATCAACGGTGCGCTCGAGATCCTCGCCGGCGAGCGTTCCGGACACCTCGGCCTTCTGCACTTCGCGAACGGTGCACTCTCCGTGTCGCGGGTTGTGGCAGGTCCTCAATTCGATCTGAGCAGCACCTTCGGCGACGTAAACGGTGACGGAATTGCCGACATCATCGACACCGACCTCGATGACAGCGGCGCCAACGAACCGATTTACGTCACGCTGGCGAATGCTGATGGCAGCTTTCGCGAGCGGCGACAGCTCGCCCGTCCGCGAAAGACCACAATCCCCGCTCAAGTCCGCATGAGCGATCTCGACGGCGACGGCCATGCCGATCTCGTCGTGAGCGACTTCCAGACGAACCACCTCTACTTCTATCGCGGCAATGGTGCAGGCGATTTCGAGCAAGGAGTGGCCATCGACGCCGGCGGGCCCGTGAACGCGTTCGACATCGGCGACGTCAACGGCGACGGCTATCTCGACCTCGTGACCGCGAACGACGATCACACCGTGTCAGTCATCATCAACCGCGGCCCTTGCGCTCCAACGAAACACCGCGCCGCGAAGCACTGATTCGCACTACGAGGCCGAGCGTGTGAGCGCGAAGATGACGTTGCGCCGCATCGTGCCGTCCGGCGCGGCGCGCTCTTCTGACGCTACGAGCTCGGCGCCCAGCTTTCGCACGGCCTTCTGCGATCGAAGATTGTTCTCGCCGACTACGAAGACGACGCGATCGACGAATCGAAACGCGTGTTCGAGCATCAGCGCCTTCAGTTCCGCGTTGTAGCGTCCGCCCCAGAATGCGCGCTCCAGAAACGTCCAGCCGATCTCGACCTCGCTCTCCGCGGGTTTCAGGTTCCAGTAGCGCGAGCTGCCGATAATCCTGCCCGAGGCGCGCTCGATGATCGCAAACGCGCCGCGCGACTCGATGGCACCATCGAAGTAGCGCTGGAAAACCGTCCGCTCGTACCGGTCGCTCTCCGGATGCTGCTCCCAGATGAGCGGATCGCTCGCTGCGGCAAAGAGCGCGTCAAAGTCGTCCGGCCGCAAAGGGCGCAGTTCGAGCAGCGTTCCGGTAAGTGTGGGCTGAAGATTGAATTCCAAGACGCAAAACCCTATCACCACGGAGACACAGAGGTCACTGAGTGTTCCCGGCGCACAATATCCGACGGCGTCATCCGTCTACCCCAGTGGATGGCTGATCTGGCAAGTGTAACTGCGATGAGCGATGACGACACTCGAATCTCCGAGATCATCGCGACTGAGCGATCGCGGCTGAGCGCCTTTATCCGACGGCGCGTGCCCGACGCCTCGGACGTCGAAGACATCCTCCAGGAAGTCTTTTACGAGCTTGTCGAAGCGAACCGCCTCCTGATGCCGATCGAGCATGTCACCGGCTGGCTCTTTCGCGTGGCCCGCAATCGCATCATTGATCTCTTCCGGAAAAACGAGCCGGAGAGCTTCACCGAATCGGCCGTCGAAGGCGAGGACGGCGAGATGCTGCAGATCGACGATCTCCTGCCATCGCCCGACGCCGGACCGGAAGCGCTCTACATCCGCCACGTGCTGCTGGACGAGGTGGAGCTCGCGCTGAACGAGCTTCCCGACGAACAGCGCGACGTCTTCATCGCCCACGAACTGGAAGGGCGCAGCTTCAAAGAGTTGTCGGCAGAAACCGGCATCAACATCAACACCCTGCTCTCGCGTAAGCGTTACGCGGTACTTCACTTGCGCGAGCGGCTGCAGAGCATTTACGACGAATTCAAGAACGAGTGAGGAGCACGACATGAGAAGGAAAAGACTTTTGTGGATCGCTCCGGCAGCCATCGCCGGAATGGTGCTGTTCGCCTTCATCGGCGGCGAAGTGGTGCGGTATCTCTGGAACTGGCTGCTGCCCGGTCTGTTCGGATGGAAGCAGCTCACCTTCTGGCAAGCCCTCGCCCTATTGGCTCTCTGCCGCATCCTGTTCGGAGGTTTCGGTATGCGCGGCAGCCGCGACGTCGCGCGCTCCCGCATCCGCCGCCGCGTGGCCGAGCGCTGGGACAAGATGACGCCCGAAGAGCGGGAAAAGTACAACCAGTGCTTTCGCGGCCGCTGGGAGCGGGAAACGATGGAGGACTCGCGGCCTTCCGTGTGAGCGTTGACGCCGAAGAAGCCGTCCGCAGATCCCGCCCCGTGAACGCGGTGATTTCCCGCGCCGGCTGAGCGCCGCACAGGTCCGGCAAGGCGCCGCACACGTGCGCACGGGCGCCGCGCATGTCCGGCTGGACGCCGCGCACGTGCGGATGGACGCCGCACACGTGCGGACGGACGCCGCACACGCGCGGATGAACGCCGCACACGCGCGGACGGACGCCGCACGCGCGCGGATGAACGCCGCGCACGTGCGGATGAACGCCGCACACGCGCGGATGAACGCCGCACACGCGCGGACGGACGCCGCACACGTGCGGACGGACGCCGCGCACGTGCGGACGGACGCCGCGCACGTGCGGACGGGCGCCGCGCACGTGCGGACGGACGCCGCGCACGTGCGGACGGGCGCCGCACACGTGCGGATG
>DATLVW010000496.1:0-2598 GCA_035577085.1 Thermoanaerobaculia bacterium | reverse complement strand
CTCGCGCTGGCTGCTGGCGTTTTCGAGTTTCCTCTTCATCAGCCTGGCGCTGGCAAAGCGCTACGCCGATCTGACGCGCGCGGTCTCGAACGACGAGGAGGCGCCAGGAGGCCGCAGCTACCGCACCGGCGACCGCGAAGTTCTCCTAAGCCTCGGCACGTCGAGCGGCCTGATCTCCGTGCTGGTCTTTGCGCTCTACCTCAACAGCGCGCAGGTGACGCAGCTCTACTCGAAGACCGACCCGCTCTGGCTGATCTGCGCGCTGCTGATGTACTGGATCGGGCGCATGTGGCTGCTCGCGCATCGGGGCGAGATCGATGATGATCCGATCGTCACGGCGGCTACTGATCCAGCGAGCTACATCGTTGCCGCGGCGGCGGCGTTGACGGTGTTGGCTTCGATTTAGGTTTTTTTTGAACCACAGAGACACAGAGGACACAGAGAAAACCTCTGTGCTCTCTGTGTCTCTGTGGTGATTCAGCTTCTATCAAGCTCCGCGATCGCCACGTCAAGCATTGCCGCGACTTGCCCCGCATCCGGGCTCTCGCAGTAGATGCGGATGATTGGCTCGGTTCCCGACTTGCGGAAGAGGATCCATGAGCCGTCGGTGAAGTTGAGTTTGACGCCGTCTTTCTCTTCGAGAGATGCGAAGGTCCCGCCGTAAACGGCATTGAGCTCGCCGGCGCGCACGCGTTCGATCAGCCGTGCGCAGACTTCCATCGGACGATTGAGATCGCGCCGGTCGTAGTGCAGCGCGCCGAACTCTGTCTCCATCGCATCGATCAAGTGCGACAGCGGCTTGCCGAAGTGGGCGATGCACTCGGCCACGAGCAGGCCGGAGAGAATGCCGTCGCGCTCGGGAAGGAAGTGGCCGAAGCCGATGCCGCCGCTCTCCTCGCCGCCGATGAGGATGTTGCGGGTGAGCATGAGATCGGCAACGTACTTGAAGCCGATGGCGGTCTCGTGAAAGGGAACGCCGAGTTTGCGGGCCACTGTCTCGACGAGGCGTGATGTCGAGAAGGTCTTGACGATCTCGCCGGTCATTCTCTTTTCGCGCACGAGGTAGAGCGCCAGCAAGGCGATGATCTTCTGAGGCGAGACGAAGACGCCCCGCTCGTCGAGAATGCCGAGGCGGTCGGCATCGCCGTCGTTGCAGATAGCTAGGTCGTATTTCGCGGGAGTCGGTTGTCGGGGGTCGGGGGTCGGAGCTGATGCGCTCTCGGATGGTGAACTCTCCGACACCCGACTCCCGACACCCGACTCCCGCATGGACGCTGCCAGGTTGTCCGGAATCGGCTCAGGGTTGACGCCGCCGAAGGAAGGATTGTTCTCGCCGCGAATTGTCCCTACGTCGATGCCGAGGATGCGTGTGGGGAGGCCGGAGGCGACGCCGTGAATGGGATCGTGAAGGATGCGCAGCGAGGCCATCTTGCGGACGTCGAGCTGTGCGCGCAGCGCGGCGATGTAGTCATCGAGCAGATCCGACTCTTCGATCGAACCGCCGTCGCGTTTCGAAGACTGGCCCAGCGCGCCGGCGATTGCGGCATACATCTCTGGAAGCGCGGACCCGCCGTACCAGGCTTTGAACTTCAGCCCGTTGTATTTCGCTGGGTTGTGGCTCGCGGTGACAACGACGCCGCCGAGGAGCTTGCGGCGCCAGGCGGTGAAGGAGATGGTCTGCGAGGGGGTTGGGGCGGTCGACAGAACGACGCGGAAGCCGCCGTCGCGCAACGTCTCCGCGACGAGCGTAGCGAATTCGCGCGAAAGAAAGCGGCGGTCGAATCCGACGACCAGCGCGTTGCGATCGATCCCGTCGGGTGGTTCGAGCGTGCGCGCCGCGACGGCGATTGCATCACTGACGCGGCGCACGTTGTCGAAGGTGAAGCCGTCCGCGATGACCGCGCGCCAGCCGTCGGTGCCGAATGTGATTGGTTGCGACATCGGCGCATTCTAGAGGCTATCCGCAGATGTCGCAGATGAACGCAGATAAGGCAGTCTCAAATCTGCGTTCCATCTGCGACATCTGCGGATCACTGCTTGAAGATTCCGCCGGAAAGGACGGGATGCGCGGTCGTGGTCGATGCCGGCTTCGCGACGACGATGCCGTTGTTATCGCCGACGATCGTCGTTTCGTGCGCTTTCGCACTCGCGGGGACGACGGTGATTGGCGCGGGGGTGACCTGGCTGGTGGGCGCTGGAGTCGGATCGACGTTGCTCTTCGCCATCAACAACTGCTCGCGGCCGGCAGGAGCGACGAGCATGGGATCGGGGGCGGACTGATCGGCAACCGTGCCTTCATGAACGACCTCGAGGTTGCGGGAGACGCCGCTGTTTGGCGCGCCGACCTGCGTACCGAAGAGCCGGCCATAGTCGGCTGTCTTACCCCGCCGCGACGCCGAGTAGATCGAGATCGAGGCGAACACGACCGCAAGACTCAGCATCGTCAGCGCACAGTTCTTGATCGTGAGGATGCGGCGGCGTTGCCTCCGATCGCGAATCGGCACGATGAGCAGCGGGTTTCTGGACATTTGTGGTGAATCAATGCGAGGGGGCTGCCAGTGTGGGTTGCGGGGGTAGGGTGTCGGGAGTCGGGGGTCG
>DATLVW010000495.1:0-2995 GCA_035577085.1 Thermoanaerobaculia bacterium | reverse complement strand
CTTCGGCGCCGCCCCCTACAAAACCGCACTCGTCGACAGCGATTTCCGCCACGGCCGGATCCTCGTGCGCGAGGTCTCCAGCGAGGCGATGCATCCTCTCGAATATCCTCTCGACGAGGTGCTGATCGCGCGACTCCTCGGGCGAGGCCGCGGCGTCGAACTGCACGGCTGCGGCGTGATCGACCGGGATGGGCGAGGGCGGCTTTTCGTCGGACAGTCGGGGGCGGGAAAGACGACCACGGCGCGGGTCTGGCTCGCCGATGGCGACTATGAGATCGTCAGCGACGATCGCGTCATCGTCCGATTCATCGACGGCGAATGGCGGATGTACGGCACGCCCTGGCATGGCGAGGCCGAGCTTTCCTCTCCCTTGTCCGCTCCGTTATCGGCGATTCATCTGCTCGTGCAGGCATCGCAAACGGAGCTGGTCGCACTCTCCTCCGCGCAAGCCGCGGCTTCTCTTTTCGGCTGCACCTTTCCGCCTTTCTATGACGCGGCAGCGATCGAATTCACGCTGGACTCGCTGGCGCGGATCGTCGCCGATGTGCCGGTACGCGCTCTGAGGTTCGTACCGGACCGGAGTCTCATCGACTGTGTTCGGAGCGCGGCGTGAGTCTTTTTGAAGCAACGCTCCGCGATCTGCTGGCGTCGGGACATCGAGCCCGATTCCGGGCCATGGGCGACAGCATGTATCCGGCAATTCGGAACGGCGATTTCGTCGAGATCGCACCTTGCCAGGTGTCCGATCTGCGCCGGGGCGACATCGTGCTGGCATCCATTGAGCGTGGACTGACGCTCCATCGGGTCGTTCGCATCGCGCCGGATGGCATCGTCATGCGCGGCGATAACGCTCTGACCACGGACCCGCCATTCGGACCCTCCGACCTCCTCGGACGCGCGATCTGCGAAGAAATCACGCAGGATTCGCGGCCTTTTGACGCGTTAGTGAAAATAATACGCAATGCGGCGAGGTTTCGACGTCGTCTGCAGTATCGTTTTCGCCACTGAAAGCAGTAAGATAGCCAAGGTCCAAACCACATTTGAGAGCGGATGCCGGCGTGCCACGGGCTCGCGCGGCGTCAGGAGTTTGTTCATGCCAGTCAATCGCATGCCGGGGCATTTGTCGAAGAATTGGGCCACGCTTCTGCTGGTCATCCTGGCCCTGACGGCTCTCGTGCCGAACGCGGCCGCGCAGACCCCGCCCTACTGGAACAGCGGCAATCCGCAACTCGCGAACGGTGCGCCCGGTTCGGCGATCAAACCAGCGCCATGGCCGACCGAACTGCCCAGTCAGTGGGTTCCCTACTCCTGGGGAACGACCTTCCCTGATGCCACGATCGTCGACTGGCATCCAATCCGCGATCCACGCGTTCAGGATCCGTCCAACGGCGGCACGTCTCCTCAGAACTACGTCAACGTCAGCTCAGGATGCGGCGATAAGACGCTGCCCAGCATCTACTACTACTTCGACAAGAACGCCGACAGCGGCGCCGGAATGATCTACTTCCGTTGGCGCGTCGAACAGATCGCCAACAGCTATGCAACGGGCCCGAGTGCGGGCGCGTTCAGCAGCAGCGATCCCTGGAAGTCCGCTCTCTGGACGGTGTTTTTCGACACGAATGGCGATGGCTTCCGCGATTTTGCCGCTCATCTCGATGGCTCGAGCGGATCGCCGGCGATTCCCGTTGACGTGCTCCGATCGATCTGGAGCGCAACGAAGACGAACTCGATCGACTACGTGACGGGCGGAACGGGCATCTACAGCCTCTTTTCGAACCCTACGGCATTCGTCGACAACACGACGCAATCAATCCTGCAATTCAACGGCGCAACCTCGCCAACGCTGCCCGTGCCGTCCACGGTCCAGTGGCCGAATGGTGCCAGCGAGACGATCTGGGACTATGGCACGACGCGCTCGATCAACCTCACCAGCGGTTCGTGCGTCGAGTACTACGTCGATTACGAGATCCCGTTGCGCATGCTCAACGCGTCGGGCGCCGGTGTGAATGGCGGCGTCACGACGAATCCTCTGGGCGGACCTCAGTTCAAGTCCGATACACCCTTCCAGTTTCTTTTCGCCACGGCGAATAGTCTGAACAATCCCTTCCAGAAGGACATCGTGTGGGAGGGGAACTTCGTCTGCGATGCGACCTCGCCCGGCCCCTTCGGAGACGCGCTGACACTCGACGGCGGACTCATTCCGCAGCCGATCGCCACCGCGATCACGGCAGGAGCGCAGAACAGTTGCGCCGTCCCAGTCAGCGCCCAGATCATGGACGCGCTGACGGTCAACAACTGTCAGTCGATCAGCCAGCTCGTCAACGCCCAGTTCAAGTACTGGTATGACACGAACGGCGACGGCCTTCCTAACGATGTGGGCAGCAGTTGGGTCAATATCGGCGATCCGACAGTGCCGGTCGGAACGACGGTCAACGCAAACTGGAATCTGAACAACCTGATTCAGGGCCAGTACCTGATCGCACTCGAGATCACCGACAACCGCGGGCACACGACGCAGACCTGGCGCTGCAGTAGCCTCACCGACGCCACCGACCTGAGTGACAACGCCGCCCAGCAATGCCGAACGGTGGTGAGCACTCCGACGACGAGCGCGACGCTCGGCGTCGACGGCCTCGGCCGCCACATCTATCCGAACGCGCCCTACGGCGGCCTTTTCACGGCTGCCGGCGGCACGAGTACCTTCACCCATCCGAAAACCCTTGGCGTCAACTACGCGAAGGTGACCATCGGGGGAACCTGCGGCGCGCCGCCGCCGACAGTGACCAAGACCCATAACGTCGGCAGCGTGGCCGCCGGCGGTGCGATCACCTACACGCTGACGATCAACAACACATCAAGCACGGCGGTCAGCGTTCTGTCGGTCAGCGACACACTTCCAGCAGGGTTTACCTCTCCAAGCGCCGGCGGCGGCACACTCTGCACGGGTGGCTGCACGATCTCGGGACCAACCCTTGTGGGAGGAGCTGAACAGTGG
>DATLVW010000494.1:0-2813 GCA_035577085.1 Thermoanaerobaculia bacterium | reverse complement strand
GGTTGAGCTTGAAGAGTATCTGCGCAACGATCACCTCTGCGACGATTGCGCGGCGGACGGCGACTATCCGCTGGCATCGACGCCCGAGCCGCGGGAAACGAAGGATGAAGGATGAGGGATGAACGATGAACAGCGCTGACGCCGGTTCATCCTTCATCCCTCAACCTTCATCCTTTGGCCGTGTCGCCGTCATCCACGACTGGCTGACCGGCATGCGAGGCGGCGAGAACGTCCTCGAAGCCATCCTCGACCTCTTCCCGGACGCGGAGCTCTTCACGCTTTTTCACTTTCCGGGAACGGTCTCCGATGCGATCGAAAAGCACACGATTCACACGTCGCGGCTGCAAGCGCTGGCCTCGCGCGTCAGCGACTACCGCACGCTGCTGCCGCTTTTCCCGCGGGCCGTGCGGCAGTGGGATCTATCGGGATTCGATCTCGTCATCAGCTCCAGTCACGCCGTCGCCAAAGGTGTCGACAGCCGCGGCAAGCCGCACCTTTGCTATTGCCACACACCGATGCGCTACATCTGGGACCGCTTCGATGACTACTTTCCGCGCGGCGTGAAACGGCTTCTGGCGCGTCCGCTCGCGGCACGTCTTCGCCGGTGGGATGTTGCCAACTCGAAGCACGTCACGCGATTCGTCGCCAACTCGAATTTCGTTCGCGAACGCATTCGCGAGTACTACGGCCGCGACGCAGCGGTCGTGCATCCGTTCGTCGACGACGCGTTCCTGTCCGTGCCGCTGCGCGAATCGCGCGATGATTTTCACGTCGTGCTCTCCGCGCTCGTTCCCTACAAGCGCGTCGAGCTGGCCATCGAGGCCGCGGAGGCCAGTGGCAGAAGACTCGTCGTGATCGGCGGCGGTCCGCTCCTCCCGAACCTTCGCCGGCGAAGCGGCCCCAACGTTCAGTTCCTCGGGCCCGTATCGAGAGAGGTGATCATCGACCACCTCGGGCGCGCGCAGAGCCTCATTCTTCCCGGTGTCGAAGACTTCGGCATCACTCCGTTGGAGGCCATGGCCCTAGGCACGCCTGTCGTCGCTCTCGGCACGGGCGGCGTGCGCGACTCGGTGGTCCCCGGTACAACCGGGATTTTTTTCGAGACCGCATCGGTAGACTCGCTTCGCGGAGCGCTGAGCGAAGCGGAGCGTCGCGACTGGGACCGTGCGGCCATCCGCGCCCACGCGGCGACCTTCTCGCGCGAACGGTTTCAGCGTGAGATGCTCGCGGAGTTGGAACAAGTCGTTGGAACGGGAGTCGGGAGTCGGGGGTCGGAGCGCGCAAGAAACTCCGACTCCCGACTCCCGACTCCCCACTCCCGGAATTCGCCGTGATCGAGAAAAAACACCGGACGCTTTCGTCGATCTATCTGATCAACGACGCCCTGGCGTCGAACCTGGCCATGCTCTGCGCCTGGTTCCTCCGCTTCAGCGTCAAGATCATTCCGGTCACGAAAGGGCAGCAGGAGGTGGAGACCTATCTCCAGCTCCTGCCGATCGTCACAATCGTTTTTCCGCTCGCCTTCGCTGTCCAGGGCCTCTATCGCATCCGGCCGGCGCGCTCGAAGACCGAAGAGTGGCTCTCTGTGGCGATCGGCTCGATCGTGGCAACCGTCGTGTTCTCGGGCGTGCTGCTCTGGGTGCGGCCGGGAAGGCCGGACATTCTCTATTCGCGAGCCACGCTGCTGATCTTTCTCGTCTGCGCCATCGTGCTGGTGACTCTCGGCCGCGGCATCGTGCGGGCGGTGGTCGAGCGCGGCTACCGGAAGGGCAAACGCCTCGACCGCGTGCTGATCGCCGGCAGCGGCGAGCTGGCCCGCGCGGTGGTTGAGCGGGTGAGGGGACATCGCGAGCTCGGCTTCACCCTCGTCGGCTACCTTCGCAACGGCGAGCAGACGGCGCTGGAAGGTTTGGAGTGCCTCGGCACGATCGACGACGCGGAGCACGTGATCGCGGAACGAAAGATCGACCATGTCTTCGTTGCGCTGCCGCATGCGTCGTCCGAGGCGATGATGGCGCTGCTGGACCGGCTGGTGCGGAGCGTGGTCGCCATCCACGTCGTGCCGGATCTGCTCCAGTTCATGGTGCTCCGGTCGCGCGTCGAGGACCTCGATGGGCTGCCGACGATCAACCTTTCCGAAACGCCGCTCGAAGGTTGGAGCCGCTTTCTGAAACGTGGCTTCGATCTGATCGTGGCGCTTGCGGCATTCATCGTCTTCTCGCCGGTCATGCTGCTCGTGGCCATCATCATCAAGCTCGAGGATCGCGGGCCGGTGTTTTACCGGCAGGAGCGGATGGGACTCGACGGCAAGCCGTTTGATATTTTCAAGTTCCGCTCGATGCGCGTCGGCGCCGAGAACGAGAGCGGCGCGAAGTGGGCAGAGAAAGACGATCCGCGGCGCACGCGCGTGGGACGCTTCATCCGCAAGACGTCGATCGACGAGTTGCCGCAGCTCCTCAACGTGCTACTCGGCGACATGAGCGTCGTCGGCCCGCGCCCGGAGCGGCCGCAGTTCGTCGAGCAGTTCCGCGCGGAGTTCCCGCACTACATGCTCCGCCACAAAGTGCGCGCCGGCATGACCGGATGGGCGCAAGTCCACGGATGGCGCGGCAACACATCGATCCGCATCCGCATCGAACACGATCTCTACTACATCGAGAACTGGTCACTCATGCTCGACCTGAAGATTCTGTTCATGACGCTGGTGCATGGGTTGCGTCACGAGAACGCGTACTGAGTGGAGCAGAGATCAGGAAACAGAGATCAGGGAGCAGAGATCAGGGAGCAGAGATCAGAGATTAGGGAGTCGGGAG
>DATLVW010000493.1:0-6875 GCA_035577085.1 Thermoanaerobaculia bacterium | reverse complement strand
AAGCACTTTCGCCGCGCCTGGGGAGTCGCGCCAGGGTTGTACCGGCGACTGGCGCGCTGACGTGCTTCTTTTGCACAAGACGCTGCGGCACGTTTGGCGATACATCTCTCCTTCGACGCATTTGTTGCTTGTAGGGAGGAGACCTGGATGAAAGCGTTAGTCACCGCCATTCTGCTTGCGGCATTTCTGTCACAGATCCCCGCGGAAGCCGCGTCGCTTTCTGAATGGCGCCATGACATCGAACAGATCGTGACCGATATCCGGACGATCCATCCGGCACCATTCACCAGGACAGGAGAGCTGACGTTTCGCCGCCGTGTCGCAGCGCTCCAGAAATCCCTTCCTTCGCTTTCGGACGAGCAGCGCGTCGTGGAGATGATGCGCATCGTGGCGACGATCGGGGATGGACATACGAACCTCTATCCCGATCAGCCCTCGTTCGGGCTCTGGTACCCCATTCGCGTCTACGAATTCACGGACGGCTATTTCGTTACCGCGGCGCACAAGAGCGTCGCCGAACTTGCCGGCGCCCAGATCATCGAGATCGCCGGACATCCCATTGCCGAAGTCGCGTCTCAGGCGCGCGAGCTCGTTGGCTGCGACAACTCCTTCGACTGCGAAGAACTGCTCGCACCTCTTCACAGCGCTCCGCTGATGCGGGGATTGGGTTTTGCCGCGGCTGACGGATCGCTTGCGATTCGCGCGAGGCTGACAAACGGGACGACAGTCGAGCGCATCCTGGTGCCGCACCCAACAGACGATCCTCGATACGAGAAAGGTGACTCCAGTTTCGACTGGCGTTTTCGCCGCGAGGTTTTCGGTACTCCGGTCGGGCCCGAGAGCGACTGGATCACGGCGTTCAAGAATGTGCCCGCAAGCGCCTTCAGGGCTGCTGATCCTTCGCGGCCTCCGCACTTGACGGTCGCGCGGAGCTTCTTCAGCAGGCCGATTCCAGAGAGCGATGCGTTCTACATTCAATCGTACGCCGTCGACGAGAACGGCTTCGCCGCTGGGTTTCCGAAGGCGCTCGCCGAGGTCGATCACCTGAAACCGCGACGCCTGATCATCGATCTTCGCTACAACTTCGGCGGCGACGGCAGTCTCATTTCTCCGGTCATTCACGAATTCATCAAACGGGAAGCGGCACCTCCCTGGAAAGAGCTCTACCTTTTGACCGGACGCAAGACATTCAGCGCGGGTGTCGAGGCGGCGGCTATGCTGATGAAGAACTGCGAGCTCACCGTCGTCGGTGAGCCTGCCGGCGCCGCGCTCAACTCCTACGGCGACGCCACGGAGCGGGACTACCCACACACCGGTCTTCGCCTCTACGTATCGTCGCTCCGGCATGAACTGGCAGACTCAAACGATCTTCGCGACACAATCGCCGTCGACGTTCCGGCGCAATTCTCGTTCGCGGAATGGTCCAGCGGCCGCGATCCGGCCGTCGACCCCATTCTGCGCGGCGATGAAATGCGGAGCATCCGCGTGATCGCGCGCGCCGCTGGCGGAGCTGCAGCGAGGAAGGCGTATGCGGAACGGCAAACGCGCTTTACTGAGATGGGTTGGTGGAGACCGCCGGCGGAGTTGGAGTTGCGTCGGGTTTGCGGGCAGCTCCTCGCGGAGAATCGTGTGGCGGACGCCCTCGACACCTGCGTGCTGAACAGCGAGATCCATCCTTTTGTCTGGAACACGTGGCTCAATCTTGCCCAGGCGCAGCGTGCCGCGGGACTGATGCTCGATCGTTTGCACAGCCTCCACCGCGTGCTCGAGATCGACCCGACGAACTTCAACCGCGATGAGATCGAGAAGGCATTCGAGGCCGGGCTTCGCCCACCCGTGATCCGTTTCGGCGCAACGGTTGCCGACATCCAATCCGCGATTGCCAGGTCGTGCTCCGCGCTTGCCGTTCGCGAGATCAAGCCGCCGTTCCTCGACGACGTAAAGCAGAAACAGATGCAGATCGACTGCGAAAATTTTCCATTCCTCGGCGGCGGGCGTCACACAGAATTCGTTTTCCGTGATGACTCGCTGGAGATGGTTTGGATCATGACCACCGCGGCGGAACATGAATCGATTCTCGCAGCGATGCGCGAGGCCTACAGCGACCCGTCGATCCACAGTGCGAAGTACGACGCTTTCCCCCACGCGCGGGCCGCACTGCGCGTCAAGCCCGCCGAGGTGCTGTTCTATTCTGAGAAGGTTGCAGACGGCGTGGAGAAGGAATTCCGCTAGATCCTTCGCGACTGCGGAACCACAGAAACGCAGAGCCCCTGTGCCTTTTGGCGAGGGCCTGACCAGCACGAAGGCGCGCTAGACTGATCCGACAGGAATGCCAACCCTCTTCCAGAAGATCCGCCTCGTGATCCGCGGCTGGCAACGGCGGCGCGGCGAGCGCGATCAGGAGTTTCTTGCGCGGAGTGCGTCGTGGAGCGCCGCGCCGGCCATTGCTCCAGCAGCGCAGGCGAAGTCCCGCCCCTTCACGATCGACACCGAAGGGCTGACCGTCGCCTATCTCGACGACTCGGGGCAGCTCGCTCATTTTCTCGACACCGAGAGCGGAGATATCGTCGACGTTCGTGTGGCCGACCTCGGCGCGAGCCCGCACCTTCGGGAGCCGCGTTACCGACGCGTGCCTTCGCGCAGCGAGGCCGCGGAGCGTGAGGATCGCCGTGCGTTCGCCGCGTCGCTGGGGGCATCGCCCGCCCGCGATGTGCTGGCGCGCTGCGTCGATGCGGAATCGTTCCGCCGCGCTCTGGCCACGGACCGAACGATCGAGCGCGCCTGGTACAACTTCAGGAACGACCGCGCCATCGCAGCGATCGAGGCGTGGCTGGAGACGTTCTGAAGCAGAGATCAGGGACAAGAGATCAGAGATCGGGACACGTCGGCAGCGTCGACTCCTTGGTCTCTGATCTCTGTTTCCTGATCTCTGTTTCCTGATCTCTGCCTCCTGGTCTCTGATCTCTAGTCTCTGATCTCTGCCTCAAACAAAAAGCCGCGCCCGAAGGCGCGGCGGGTCGTTAACGGAGTTCTGTTTCGTTAATGCAGCGGAAAGTGCGGGACGTAGTTCGTTTGCGGAACCGGGACGATCTCGACTTCGACGACCTGCAACTCGGGGTAGAAATCTTCGCCGTGTCGGGGCATGATCGTCTCCGGCTGCTGCTTCCCGGTCTCGTTCGCGCCCTCTTCGATCCATTGATCACCGTCGTATATCCACATTGGGCGTCCTTTCCACTGCTCCCTCGGAGTCTCCGAAGGCTATCCTGCATACTTCAATTGGCCTGCCAATGGGTGGCACGGCCAAATCACTCATTCTCAATGTCTTCTACGGATGATCCCGGCAGATGGTTTGAGGCGCCGTCCTCGCGCGGACTCAGTGCGTCCGGTTCCCGGGTCATGAGTTTCGCGTTTTGAGATACGCGCCGAGCTGGCGGTACGCCGCACCGCGGTGCGAGACCCTATCCTTCTCCTCGGGTGACATCTCAGCGAAGGTCTTTTTCGATCCCCGCGGCTGAAACCAGGCATCCCAGCCGAAGTTGCCGTCGCCCCGCGGCTCGACGAGAATCTCGCCCTCGGTCACGCCGCGGAAGACTTCGCCGTTCGTGCCGTCCCAGTAGGCGACACAGCATTCCGCCTTTGCCGCGCGGTTGTTGAGCGCGTACGCGATCGCAGCGAGGCCTTTTCCGCCTGCGGCCTCCAACAGCCACTTCACATACGGCCCCGGAAAGTTGCCCAGCTCATCAAAGCCGAGGGAAACATCTTCGACGATGATGTGGCTGTAGCCCTTGGAACGGGCGGCCTCGAGCTTGTAGCGCGTGATCTCCTCAACGCCGGCGGCCTGAATCTCGGGCAGCGTGATCGAGACGCGAAGTAAAGGGACTCCGAGGATTCGCTCGGCTTCGATTCCTTTGTTCGGATTCGAAGAAACGAGGATCAGGGGATGCTCAGACACGCTTGGATTCTATGTCTAGGCGTCGCTGCTCAAGGCGCGGAAGCTGCGGGTGAGGCGCTGCCGGAGAGTCGGCGGCGCTGCCATGCGTCCGAGCCTTCGACTGATGAAGTTTCTCAGACGCCGGTGGATGCTGACGCGCTGTTCGCATTCGGGACAGAGGCTGACGTGAGTCTTGAAGTCGGTCTGTTTCTTCTCGCCCATTGCGCCATCGAGGAAGAAGTAAGCAACTCGTTTCACATCGTCACAGATCATTGACTGCGGTCTCCTTGGCCATCGAGGTGACGACTCTGCATCGGTCGCAACTGCCGTGCCTCAGGCTGAATTCCGGTGATGAATCAGAGATAAGAGACAACAGAGATCAGAGACAGCCGAGGCCGTCAGGAAGCGGATCTCTGATCTCTTGTCTCTGGCAAAACGGGGAGATCAGAGATCAAAGACAGAAAGAGAGCGCGTTCAACCCTGATCTCTAATCTCTCGTCTCTGATCTCTGTAACAAACACTTCGGGCGGCCGAAAACAACCGGCCGCCCGAAGACTTGATTGTTGCTGAACGCTGGAGCTACTCGATCTCGAACTGCTCCGGTTCTTCCTCTTCGATCTCGATCTCGATGTCCTCGTCGTCGGCGAACAGAATCGCCTCTTCGTCAGTCTCGGGCTCCTGAATCTCGACCTCGTCGCCGGTCTCGGTGTCCTTCTTCTTGCGGCCCTTCGTCTCGTCTTTGCGCGAGCGCATCTTGGCCGGCTCCGCAGTGCCGCGGATGTAGCCGTACTTGCGCGCGTACTCGAGCAGCGTGCGCTCGAGCATCTTGCGGCCACGGTACAGGCGCGACATGACGGTCCCGACCGGGCAGTCGAGGATCTCGGCGATCTCCTTGTACGAGAAGCCTTCGATGTCGGCGAGCAGAACGACCATCTTGTAGTCGTGCGGCAGCGAATCGAGGGCACGCTTGACGTCAGCGTCCATCATGTCCTGGAAGATCTCGCTCTCCGGATCCTTGATCAGATCCGGCGCGTTCTTCTGGATGACCCGTTCGTACGACTCTTCAATCTCGGAGAAGTCGATCTTGTGCGGCGTGAGCTTCTTCTTCCGATAGTTGTTGATGAACGTGTTCTTCATGATCTTGAAGAGCCACGCCTTGAAGTTCGTGCCTTCCTCGAACTTGTCGTAGTACTTGTACGCCTTGAGGTAGGTTTCCTGAACGAGGTCCTCCGCATCTTCGGAGTTCCGCGTCATGCGATAGGCGGTGTTGTACAGGGAATCGACGTAGGGCATCGCGGCCTTCTCGAAGTCCCATCCCTGCTCGTGATCGGTTGCTACTGCGGTCTTCATCGTGTCTCCTGTACGGCAAACATCCAAAAATGCGTAACTCGTGCCGTTATCCTTATTAGATGCGCGGCGAAAAAAATAGTTACCGAGGGCCCCAGATTTGCTGGAGTGAGCTATCCGAAGTCGTTGTAACGGTATGGGTTACGACGTTCGGATGGCGATTGTCTCTACGACCTCTTCGACATTCGGACTGGTCGGTGCCGCGTCACCGCGACCGGACACGTCCGTCCTGATTGTTGCTGTCGTCGAGATTTACTACGGTCTAACGGAGGGAAGTGCTGGCAAACCGGCTGTGAACAAACAGGAAACTGCCCGAATTCCCGGACGGGCATTATACACGGCTGACAATCGTACGCAAGCCCTACGTACGTTCGAGGCCGATCCGACACCCTCTCGTGACAGGAAGCGTTCTGAGGTTCCAGTCACTCAGAGTAGATGCTGAGAAGTATCTCATACGCGCGCGTGATCTCGATGAAGCGCGCCGCCGCCTCGCTCTGGACGTCCGCGGTTTCGCTGAAAACCTTGTCCGGGTGATGCTGCGCCGCCAGCTTGCGATAGGCCATGATGATGCCGGCACGATCCGCAGGCACGGCGAGTCCAAGCACTCGTAGCAGCTCGGCGGTCTCGCGTTGATCACGCGAGTAGAGCGGCGTCGAGATCCCCGCGCGGTCGGCTCCGCGTGGCCGCGCATCTTTCGCATGGTCGATGTAATCGAAGCCGTAAACCTCGCGCAGCCGGGCCAGGGCGTCTGTCTGGAAGCCGAGGGAAAAGCTGAGATCGAGCAGCGCGGCGTACTGCCGCAAGGGCACCGGCGTGGTGCGGTCGGCGACGAGGCGCACGGCGGTGTCGAGCAGCCACGTCCGTTGTTCGGGCGAGGCGATCTTCGCGAAGCGCTCACCCCAGTTGGCGATGTCGATTCCCGAGGTGACCGGTCCGGCCAGGCCGGCACCACGCCGGATCTCGCGCCGGGCAGTCTCCGCCGCGATGCCGCCGGAAAGCAGAAGGTTGAAAAGGATCGATGCCGCTACTCGATTGCGGTCAGGAGCAGCGTTCGCCTGCGCCGCGCCGCGCTGGTCGGCTTCCCGTTGCGCCGCAGCGAACGTGATAGCCACGGACGCCGCCAGCCCGATGCCGACGGCTAGCATGATGATGACGAGTGTCAGCTCCACGGAACGGAATGGTACGCGTGCCGAGGCGTCAAGGCCGGAAGGTGACCGAATTCACCGGCCCTTCCCAGATTGTCAACGCGCGGACCACTGCCTTCTCCTCGGCCACGGCAGCCCCGAGGGAGCTTGCAAACCATTGCGCGATGTTCTCGGCAGACGGATTGACCTTGTCGAACGGAGGAACGTCGTTGATGCAACCGTAGTCGAGCGTCTTGGCCAGTGCCTCGAGCTTTCGCCGGGCACTGACGAAATCGACCGCAATCGCGTCAGCGTCGACTCCGCCGCCGGCCGAAGCCAGATCAACTTCAACCTTGTACGAGTGGCCATGAAGCGGCTCGGAGATCCCCCGGTATTCGCGAAGAAAGTGCGCCGCTTCGAATCGGGCGGAGACGCGGATGGTGAAGGAGTGGGGGTGGGGAGTGGGGGGTGGG
>DATLVW010000492.1:0-3998 GCA_035577085.1 Thermoanaerobaculia bacterium | reverse complement strand
CGGGAACATTTGATATCGGCTGCGCGTGCGCATCATTCCCCACCGCGCTCTCGGTGGCAAACGGATTGATGACCAGCAACGCGTCGCTGCGAACAGTCCTGGTAGTCGGCGTCTACCAGATGAGCAAGCTGGCGCGCAAGGATGATCCCTTCCTGTTCTTCTATGGCGACGGCGCCGGCGCCGCGGTTCTCGAGCGTACCGACGCTCCCGGATTCATTGCCGCGGCGTTCGCTGCCGATGGCTCCTATCACGCCAACTGGCTGATTCCTGCAGGAGGGACGGTCGAGCCGGCCACCGTCGAGTCGGTTCAGTCGGGTCGCACGGCGGTGACGATGGTCCAGCGCTATCCCCCCGAGATCAACAACGAAGGGTGGCCCAGGCTGGTCCGCCGCCTCGCGGAAAGCGGCGGCTTCGCCATCGACGAAATTGACATGATCATCTTCACGCAGGTCCGGAAGCCGACGATCGAGATCGTGATGCGCGATCTCGGCCTTCCGTTGGAAAAGACTCATACGATCATGGAGCAGTCGGGCTACACCGGATCGGCGTGCATTCCGATGGCCCTCCACGACGCGCTCCAGGTCAGAAAAATCAAGCCTGGCCACCTCGTCGTTCTCGTCGGCTCGGGAGTCGGCTACAACCAGGCTGCGACCGCGATCCGGATGCCCCTCCATGAAAGACGAATATTTGAGTGAAGTCACTTCGCAGGCTGAATACGTCGCACGGGCACGGGCCAGGCTGGCCAAAGCCGGCCTGACTCGTGTGGACCTCGGCGGCACGGTCTACTGGACCGGAGGGACCGGTCCGGAGACGATCTGTCTCCTGCACGGAGCAAACGATCATGCCGGAAGCTGGGGCTGGGTCGCACCGGCCCTCGCCAAGTCACATCGCCTCATCATTCCCGACCTGCCAGGCCACGGCGAGAGCGACCCTCATACGGGACCGATCTACATGCAGTTCATGGTGGACCGGGTGTCGGCAATCCTCGACGCCGAGAGCGTCTCCCGCATGACACTTGCCGGGAATTCGATGGGGGCATGGGTGGCCATTCTCCACACCCTCGCGCATCCGGAGCAGGTGTCGCGCCTCGTCCTCGAGTCAGGAGGCGGGCTGGCAATGCCGTTGGGAGTCCCGCTCGTCACTTCGAATCGCGATGAGGCCGCCCGGATGCTCCGCGCGGCTCACGGGCCGCGCGCCCAACTCCCGGAATGGACGATCGACGCACTCATCACGCGGAGCACTGACTCGCCAATGGTTCGTCTGGTGACCAGTGATCTGATTTCTCATCTCGTCGACAACAGGCTTTCGGAGATCAAAACACCTACGACGATCATCTGGGGTGCGGACGATGGGGTCGTTCCCCGCAACTATGTCGAACGGCTGCACGAGCTCATAACGGGCTCCGAACTTGTCGTGATCGCCGATGCCGCACACATTCCGCACATCCAGCAGCCGGAGCGAATCGTCGAATGTTTGCTTTCGACCTCTTAGCGGAACGCGCGCGCATCACGCCCGATCGCCTGGCACTCGTCTCCGTCGAAACGGGAGAGCGCCTGACTTACGCGCAGTTCGACCACAGGGCGGCGCTCGCCGCTTCCGCAATCCTCGAGACAGGACTCCAGCCCGGCGACCGCCTCGGACTGCTCGCACAGAACAGCCTCGACTTCGTCGCCTTCTTCTTTGGTGCGCTCAAGGCCGGCGTAATCGTCGTGCCACTCTCAACGAGGGCGACGACGCACGAATTGTCGAACATCGCCGCCGACTGCGCGATGAAGGTGCTGTTCCACGACGACGCGTCAGCGAAAGTCAGCAGCGAGCTCGCGGAGCTGAATCGGTTGAAGCTTGTTTCGCTCTCCGCGCGCGGGTCCGCCCCCCTCGCCGCCCACCATCACGATCCCCAGGCCACCGCCTGCCTGCTGTACACGAGCGGAACGACGGGCAAACCGAAGGGCGTGATGATTCCCCATCGTCAGCTCGTCTGGAACGGCTACAACACGGCAGTCAACTGGGGACTCCGAGAAGATGACGTCTCACCGATCTTCACGCCCCTCTATCACGCCGGTGGTCTGGCGGCATTTCTGATCCCCATCTTCTGCGTCGGCGGAACGATCGTCGTGCATCGTTCCTTCGATCCAGCGGAGATCTGGGCGACCCTCGAACGCGAACGGTGCACCGTCGTACTCGGCGTGCCGACGATCTGGAAGATCCTGCTCGAGGCGCCGGAATCGAAGAGCGCGAAACTCGGCCATGTGCGCTGGTTTGCCAGCGGCGGAGCCCCGCTCCCCACGTTTCTTATTGATGCGTACCGGGAGCGCGGTGTTACGCTCAAACAGGGATACGGGCTGACCGAGGTAGGAGTGAACTGTTTCACGATGACGGTCGAAGATGCGCACACCCGTCAAGGCTCGATCGGCCGGCCTGTCATGTTCACGGAGATCCGGCTGGCAGACGAGAACGGAAACGAAGTCGCAACGGGAGAGATCGGCGAGATGTGGATTCGCGGCCCCCACGTGAGCAACGGCTACTGGAACAACCCGGCCGCGACCGCCGAGGCCTATGTGGAGGGCGGCTGGTTTCGCACCGGCGACCTGGCGCGCAGAGATTCCGACGGATTCTTTTACATCGCTGGCCGGCGCAAGGACATGTTCATCAGCGGCGGGGTGAACGTCTATCCTGCCGAGGTGGAGGCCGAGCTCGTACAACACCCTGGCGTCCGCGATGCGGCAGTGATCGGCGTCCCCGATCCGAAATGGGGCGAAGTGGGAGCGGCGTTTGTTGTCGCCAACAACGTCGGCGTCAGCGATCTCGAAGCGTTCCTGGCCGGCCGGCTTGCCCGGTATAAAGTGCCCCGAACCTTTGTCTTCATCGATTCGCTGCCGCGGACTCCGTATGGAAAGGTGTTGAAGGAGGAGTTACGAAAACAGCTGGGGTGAAGGCAACGACCCAGGAGGAGCGATCGGAGAGATCGCGGCAGTTGATCCTCGATGCAGCGCTGAAGCTCTTCTCCCACCGCGGGTACGGAGCCACGAGCGTGCAGGACATCGCAGTCGAGGCAGGGCTTTCCAAGGGAAACGTCTACCATCACTTTCCGGACAAAGAGACGATCTTCCGCTCACTCCTCGATCAGTACTTCCAGATCATGTCGAGACCGGATTTTCCCTTCAATCGGATCCTGGCCGAAGAATCGTTTCCCGAAAACCTCGAGCGCATGGGCTTCGCGGCGCGCGACATGGTTCGTGAGTATCGCGAATACGTGGCGCTCATCTACGTCGACGTGGTGGAGTTCGAAGGCGGGCACGTCCGGCAGTTCTATGAGCACATGGCGCTTCGCTTCGATGCATTCCTCAAGCAGCACGATATGGAGCAGGAGCTGCAGTCCAAGCTGGCCAACGGACTCTCGCCAATCTCCGCGATGATGCTGGCCACACGAATCTTCATGAACTACTTCTCAGTCGAGGTTCTCTTTGGCGTCAAGGATCACTTCGGAAAAGGGACCGACGAGGCGATCCGGGAGATCTCGCGCATTCTTCGTCACGGGATGCTGAAGTAGACGATCGGCGTCACGGGGTCATTCACGCGTGACCACCAGTCGCTCTTCGCTGCGCGCGGCCAGCGCGAACGGAACGATCGCGCACGCGGTCACCGCGAGGCTGACCAGCAGACCGATCGAGAGGTTGTGCTTGTCCCCAATCATCCCGGTAATGAGCGGTCCGGGCCCGACTCCCAGGAGGTTCAAGACGAGCAACGCGAAGGCGACGAGCGTCGAGCGCGCATGCACGGGGGACAGTTCCTGAAAGGCCGAAAACAGCGGACCAAACCAGGCGGTGGTCCCCGCGCTCGTCAGGAACCAACAGACGTAGAACCACTGTGTCCCTGGCCGTTGCGAATAGAACATCCACGCTGGCACCGTGAAAAACGCCGTCATGATCGCCAGACTCCAGAGACGCCCGCTTCGAAAACGTCTGGCGCATGCATCACCGAAGGCGCCGCCAGCAAAG
>DATLVW010000491.1:0-14524 GCA_035577085.1 Thermoanaerobaculia bacterium | reverse complement strand
GCGACGCTTCGACGAGATACGTCTTCGGGATGTGGTACTCCGGATTCGTCATCCGTTCCGCGAACTGCGTGTCGTTCGTCAGGATCAGAAGACCGCTCGTGTCGAAATCGAGCCGGCCTACATGGACGAGGTATCGCTCGCGGTCGGGGAGGAGATCGTAGATCGTCGGCCGGGACTGCGGATCGCGATAGGTCGTCAGGTAGCCGGCCGGTTTGTGCAGAAGAACGTAGACGCGTTGCTCGCTGCGCAACGGCTTGCCAACGAATTCGATTCGGTCAAGCTCCAGGTCGACCCAGGCGTCGGGATCGCGAACGACTTGCCCGTTCACCTGCACGCGGCCGCCGCCGATCCACGTCCGCGCTTCCGTGCGCGAGCCGAGGCCGGCCTTCGAGAGAACGCGCTCCAACGTCTTGAGTGGCCGGTTGCCGGCTGGCGGTTTGTTGATGTGCATGTTGAACGAAGCGTGAAGAGTGAAGAGGAGTCTACGCCGAGGTCGGAGAATGATGGCAAAACGGGCTGGACGCACCATTTACAATCTTCACGATCCATGAAGCGGTTCATCGCAATCGTTCTCTTCCTAACTGCCTCCGTCGCGTGCGCGGACGAGTACCGCGCGTACTGGGTCGACACCTTCCGTACTCCGTTCGCCACTCCGGCCGACGTGAAACGCATCGTCGATGCGGCGGTCGACAGCAACGCCAACGCGCTTTTCGTGCAGGTGCGGCGGCGCGGCGATGCCTGGTACCTCGATGCGTCCGAGCCGCTGGCGGAGACGCTCGACGGCACCTTCGATCCTCTCCGCGCGATGCTCGACCTCGCGCACAGCCGCGGGATTCAGGTGCACGCCTTCGTGATCGTGGGAGCGGTTTTTCGCGGCGATCCGGCAGTCGATCCGGTTCCCCGCGATCCGCATCATGTCTTCCTGCAGCACTTCTGGGATGCGAAAACGCACAAGCCGTTTCGTGGCCCGCGGCAGTGGGGAACGCGCACGAGCAAGGGGCGCTATCTCTTCTCCTCCGACTGGTACGCCGACCTCGGGCATCCGCAGGCGGCGGCGTACACGGCCGACGTTCTGCTGCACCTCGTGCGGGCGTACGACATCGACGGTCTGCACCTCGACCGCGTTCGCTATCCCGAATCGCCGCATGCCGACGTCGGATACAACGAAACGAGCGTGGCGAGGTTCCGCGCGCGCTACGGGCGTCTGCCGCGCGCGAAGGATCCACTCTGGAACGACTGGCGCCGCGAGCAGGTCACGAATTTCGTCCGCCGCGTGTCCCTTGGCGCGAAGGCAATCCGCCCCTCGATCACGATCTCCGCGGCCCTCATCTCCTGGGGCACCGGCCCCGGCGCCAACGGTGGTTTCAAGAACACGGACGCCTATCGCGTCGCCTTTCAGGATTGGGAAGGATGGCTGCGCGAAGGCATCATCGACGCCGGTAGCCCGATGCTTTACAAACGCGAGCACGTGCCGGCGGAGAAGAAGCAGTTCGACGACTGGCTGCAGTTTCTCGTGACGACGGCGCACACAAACCGCCGCACGGCGCTGCCGGGCATCGGCGCGTATCTCAACTCGATCGAAGGAACGCTCCGGCAGGCTCGCCGCGCCCGTGCCGCGAACGCGGACGGAATCATCTTCTTCGCCATGGGTGACACGAAGCCGTGGTCGATCCTCGCCAACAGCACCAACGACGCCGTGCGCCACAATCCGTACGCGATCCCGGTCGCCGGTATTTACACGCCGAAGCGTCCGAATGAGGAGTTCTTTCTGGCGCTGCGCAAGAGCACCGACGGACAGACTGCTTTCGAACGTACCGACTTGCCGCTTTTCGCTGCCACGCTACCCGCGCCGCGACAAGCCGAGGAGGCGAACGGGGCGGTGATGGGTTACGCGGAGGGCGACGGCACGCTCGTCACGATCGAGTCGCTGGCCACGCTCGACACGCGAACCACGCGCACGGACGGCAACGGATTCTTCGGCATGCTCGGACTTGCTCCGGGCGAATATCGAGTCGTTGCCGGCGCCTCAGCTGCGACGGTCACGATTGCCGCCGGCAAGGTCGCGGTGTGGAGTCCAGCGTGACTACTTTCACGCAAAGAACGCGAAGAAAACCATCGCAGCCCTTCGCGTCTTCGCGCCTTCGCGTGAGAAACGTTTGCCCTACTTCACTCCGAGCGCTTTCTTGATCGCGTCGATCGTGAATGATCCCTCGGGGCCGAAGCCGAGGATCTGGCCGTTGATGATGTAGGTCGGCGTCGACACGATGCCGTTATCGAAAGCGCGGCTGACCTGATCGATGAGCGCTCTTTTCTCGGCAGGGGAGCGGTAGATCTTCTCGACCGCTTTCCAGTTCACATCGTTATCGTCGACGAAATTCTTGAGGAAAGTGTCGAAGGGCTGTTTGCCGATCGTCTCCTGATTCTCGAACACGAAATTGACGTAGCTCCAGTACTTCGACGGTGCCACTTTGGCGAGCGCACGCGCGCCGAGGGCGGCGCTGAGGGCCCATTCGTGATGCTCGAAGAGCGGGAGGTCGAGGCGGTAGTAATCGACCTTGTCCAGGTTCTTCGCGATGATCGGCTCGACCTTCTTGTGTGCGCGCGCGCAGGTGGGGCACTCGAAGTCGGACAGCTCGATGATCTGAACTCTCGACTTCGGGTTGCCACGGCGCATTGCCCCGGTGAGGCCGATCGCCTCGATCATTGCCTTGCCCGGATCGCTGCGCAGGTTCCCTCGGGTGCCGACGATCAGAAAGTTGTTCGAGGCGTCGAGAAAGCCGTGGTAGTTGAAGGCCCCTCCGGCCTCTTTCGACTGCTTCGTGATCTCGACCGCGTGTATGCCGTCGGGCAGGGGAAAGGGGGCGATGGTTGCGGTGACTTTGCTCTTGAGTGCTGCGCCTGCCACCTCAACGATCTTCGCAGCCGGCGTCTTACCGTCCTGTTCGAGGCCGAAGATCGTTCCGATCAAGACCTGTGACGTGGCTGGAGAGAAGAGCAAGTACGTCTTGCGCTGGCAGCTCGGATCGGACGACTCCTGCGTCAGTTCGTAGAGGGAGAATCCGGCCGGGCCGCCGTTGACGCCGGTCACGGGGTCGACTGCGATTCGGTTATCCGGACATTGGGCCGACGAACGCACTGCGAAGTTCTTCAGCGCGACACTGAGCGAAGGGGCCATTTGCGCCTGCGCACAGAAGGGGAGAAGTGCCACCGCGGTGGCCATCAGCACTCGTTTCATAGTTTCGTTTTTCCTCGGATCGGATTCAGTTACTGCGCATTAACAGTGCGGTAGCCGTGTTCAATCCAATTCTTGATGCCGCCGGTGACGTGGACGATGTTCCGGAAGCCGGCGACGGTGAGCAGTTGAGCTGCCACCGCGCCATCGGTCGACGTCTCACCATAGACGAGCACGGTCTGGTTCTGGTACGGCAACAGCTCCGGCAGCCGCGTCTCGATCACGTCGAACGGAGCATTGATCGCTCCGGCGATGTGCCCTTCCGGTCCACGATAGTCTGCCGTGGAGCGAACGTCGATCACGACGATCTGCTGACTGTCGATGATCATTTCCGCCGCCACCGCCGGCGAGATCTCGCTGAAGCCACCGGTCGTTTTCGAGACGCCGACGGTGCTGCAGGAAGGCAGAAGGCAGAGGGCCGAGAGCAGAAGTGCTCCGCCGATCTGCACGCCAACCCTGTTTGTGACCACTACTGTCTTCTGCTTTCTGCCTTCTGCCTTCATAAAATCTCCAGGTCGAATTCGGCGCGCACTTCGCCGACGATCGCTCCGGCCACGTTTGCGACCGGCAGCTTTCGGAACTGCTGCAGATCGGGGGCCATGGCGATGTCGACGCCGAGAAGCTCGAGCGTCCTCAGAATCACGGGATAACGGCCGCGCACCATCGAGCCATCGTGGATCTTCAGGGCGATGCCGAGAGAGACATCATCCGCGAGGCCGAGGCGTCCGGTCAATGTGGATGCGAGTGAGGGCGCAAGTGCCATCGTGTAGAACCCCTCCGCCCCTTCTTTCGCCAGCAGCTCGCCGTCGAATGCTTTCATGAGAGGCGTAGTGATGCTCCAGGCGCCTGCGACATAGTAAGGAAACGAGGTCATCGCTCCGACGATGTGCTCCGTGCTCGTGGAGTAGCGCTGCAACGCTCCCGGTGCAGCCCCCGCGCTCGTGGCCATGAGCCGCGCGTAGGCAAACGCCGCGCGGTGCAGCGACAGAAAAAACGCAGGCACGCCGCAGCCGTCGACGGCGATCGGAATCTCCTCGGGATCGAGACCGGCGAAATCGCTGAGCGTCGCGCGCATAGTCTCCTGCAGAGGGTGATCGGAATCGATGTAGCGCGCCGCGGGGACGTCCATCACCTGCGTTGCCAGCAGCATCCCGGCATGTTTTCCGGAGCAGTTGTTGTGAAGCGGTGAGGGCTCGTCACCGGAAGCACGCAACTCCGCCGCCGACTTCTCGTCGTACGGCATGTGCGCGCCGCAGAGCAGATCTGTTTCGTCAAACTCGCCCTTGCGCAACAGCGCCGCCGCGGTCGCGACGTGCACCGGCTCGCCTCCGTGCGACGAGCAGGTGAGCGCCAGCTCCTCGCCTGAGAGCTCGTACTCCTCGAGGCCGCCGTATTCGAGAAGAGGAATTGCCTGAAACGGCTTTGCCGCCGAGCGCAGGCAGGTCCGAAGGCCCGGCTCGCCCGTATAGGCGACGAGACGCCCGAGCGAGTCGACGACAGCAATGGATCCGGTGTGAAACGACTCAACGTGATCGCCGCGGTACGCGCGGGCAAGAATCTGCACGCGATGAGTGTAGCGGGTGTGGGTGGCGCGGTGTCTCTGGAAATCAGAGATCAGAGGTCAGAGAGCAGGAGATCAGAATCACGATCGCTCTCCATCAACTCGAGCAAGGCGGCACTGTCGTCCAGATTGACGCCGGGACGAAGCCCTTGCCCGCGCAAGAGTGAAAGGGCTGCCATTCCCTCGGTCAGCTCATTGAACAGGTCGCGCCGCGCGCCGTGTTCTGGTGCCGTCTTGTCGCTTGGCTTCATCCAATTAAGTATACGTAAGTTGCGTTTTGGGCGCGTAAGGGACGATGAAGTCGGCGGTAACCCAGGTCGCTTCTTCACTAACCCATCACTCACCCCCGTTTCTCACACCTTTTCAGCGCCTCCTTTGCGTCGAGCGCCTTCTCCCCCACGCTTTTCAGTGGGGGAGAAGGTGGCCGAAGGCCGGATGAGGGGGCGTTCCGATGAATACGACATCAGTGCATCTACCGCGTTTGCAGGCAGTTCGCACGAGGTGTAGTTGATCGCTCTGCGCATTACGCCCCCCCTCATCCGGCTTCGCCACCTTCTCCCCCCGCAAAAAGCGCGGGGGGAGAAGGCGCTCGATGGGAAGGCACTCCAACGAAAAACGAAGAGACGTGTGCGGGACCCGAGGGTTTACCGCGCGAACCTGAGGGTTTTCCATGCGGGCCCTTGGTTTATCCGCGCGGACCCGAGGGTTTTCCAAGCGGGCCCTTGGTTTAACCGTGCGGGCCGGCGGTTTGACGGTGCGGGCCGGAGGTTTGACGGTGCGGGCCGGAGGTTTGACGGTGCGGGCCGGAGGTCTTACCGCGCGGACCGGGGGTTTTACCGTGCGGGCCGGCGATTTCACCGTGCGGACTGCCAGCCCGCACGCTGTCCATCTGTGAAGCCGCGCAACCACGACACTTCAATAGACTATGTCCATGAGAACCCTCCTCCTCGCCCTCCTCTTCGCCACCACCGCCGCCGCCCAGCCCATCGTCATCCGTGCGGCGCGCGTCATCGATGGGCGAGGGCATGTTGTCGAGGATGCGGCGGTGGTCGTCGACGGGGCGAAGATCGTTCGCATCGTGCCGCATGCCTCGGCGTTGAAGGACGTCACCTTCGACCTCGGCGACCGCACGATCATGCCGGGCGGCGTCGACACGCATGTGCACATCGGCTGGCACTTCGATGCGAAGGATGGGCGGTCGCATGACGATGAGACCGATCGGAACGAGACGCCGCAGGAGGCGGTGCTTTACGCGGCCGAGAATGCGGTGCGCACGCTCGAAGGCGGCATCACCACCGTGCAGTCGCTCGGCGCGCCCGTGGACAAGCCGCTGCGTGATGCCATCGCGCGCGGCACGCTGCCCGGACCGCGCATTCTCACGGCCATCGAGCCGATTTTCGACAACAAGCTGACGCCGGAGGCGTTGCGCGCGGCGGTCGTCAAGCTGGCCGGCGAAGGTGCGGACGTCGTCAAAGTCTTTGCGTCGGAGAGCATTCGCAGCGGGGGCGGCCCGACGATGTCGCAGGAGCAGATGGATGCGATCTGCGGCGAAGCGAAGAAGCAGCACCTTCGCGTTGCCGTTCACGCGCATGGACCGGAGAGCGTGCGGCGGGCGGTGCTCGCCGGCTGCACGTCGATCGAGCACGGCGCGCTGATCGGGCAGCCGGAGCTCGATCTGATGGCGGCGCATGGCACCTACTTCGATCCCAACATCGACCTCGTCTTCCGCAATTACTTCGAGAATAAGTCCCACTACCTCGGCATCGGCAACTACACCGAGGAAGGATTCGCGCAGATGAAGCTGGCGGTGCCGAAAGCGCTGCACGTCTTCCAGCTCGGGCTGGCGACGCCGGGGCTGAAGATCGTTTTCGGAACCGACGCGGTGGCGGGATCGCACGGCCGGAACTTTCAGGAGCTCGAATACCGTGTCACGACCGGCGGGCAGAAGGCGATGGACGCGATCACGTCGGCGACGTCGTTGGCCGCGGAGTCCCTCGGCCTCGGCGATCGCGTCGGGACGATCGCCGCCGGTTACGAGGCCGATCTGATCGCGGTCGACGGCAACCCCCTGCGCGACATCAACGCGCTTTCTCATGTGTCGTTCGTGATGAAGAGCGGAAGAGTGATCCGCAGATGACGCAGAGGAAGCGCAGATAGAGCCACGACTGGTTTTCATCTGTGTCTATCTGCGACATCTGCGGATCAACAAACCGGTCTGTCCTTTGCAGAGGCCGCTCTGGGTTTCCGGAAATATGAGGAGCGCCCATGATCACGATTCCCACCGAACCGATTGGAAGCATTCCGCGCCCTCTCGAGCTGATCGAGGCCATCGAGCGCTCCGGCGATGCCAATGATCCGGCACTCGATCCTCTTTACGACGCCGCCATCCGCGACACCCTCGCGCGCTTCGAGGCCACCGGCTCGCCGGTGATCACCGACGGCGAGCAGCGGAAGTACCACAACTTCTGGACCTACTCGGTGCACGGACTTCCGAACACGTCGCCGGACGGCTTCAAGATCCCGTTCTCTGCCGGTCACACAAGGCGCATGCCACGGCTCACATCCGGTCCCTTTCGCTATCTCCGCCTTGCCGACAGCTATCTCGATGTCGCGCGGCGTTACACGAATCTTCCCATCAAGCAGGCCGTCATCTCCCCCTCGGCGCTCAGTCTCATGTATCCACCGGAAGGCATCGAAGGCTACACGCCCGAAGAATTCATCGACGATCTGCTGATCGAGCACGAGACGGAGGTCCGGCGCTGTCTGGCCAAAGGGGCGGTCAAAGTGCAGATCGACTTCACCGAAGGACGGCTGGCGGTCAAGATCGATCCCTCGGGAAACCTGCTCAATAGTTTCATCGACCTCAACAACCTCGTGCTCTCCCGCTTTTCGGCGGAGGACCGCGCGAAGATCGGCGTGCACACCTGTCCGGGCGGCGACCTCGACTCAACGCACAGCGCTGAGGTGGACTACGCCGACCTGCTTCCGAGTCTGTTCCAGTTGAAGGTGGGGAACTTCTGCATCGCGCTGGCCGGCGAGAAGGATCGCCCGCGCGTCCTCAAAATCATCCGCAAGTATCTGAAGCCCGATCAGCGCGTCTTCGTCGGCGTCGTCGCACCGATCGATCCTCACATCGAAACCGCGGAAGAAGTGATGGAGCGTGTGCTCGAAGCGGCGGAGTACATTCCGGTCGCTCAGCTCGGCACGACCGACGATTGCGGCTTCTCGCCGTTCAGTGATGACACCTCGACGACGCGTGACACGGCCTTTGCGAAGATCCGGGCCCGGGTCGACGGCACCGCTCTCGCAGCAGAACGGCTCGGAGGGCACTGATTGGTAGCGTTGCCACACGACGATGAGGAAGAGCGGCTCCGTTCCGTCGCGATTCAAAACTCGCAAAGCATCCTGCTGGCGCGGCAGCGTGCCGAGCAGGAGCTCGTCACGGCCAAGGAAGCGCTGGAGTTGCGCACCGAGGAGCTGGAGAGGGCGAATGAGCTCATCCGCACCATCGCTGAGAACGCCGCATCGGGGCTGCTCATGCTCGATAACCGCGGTGTGCCCACCTACATGAATCCTGCGGCCATCGAAGAGACCGGCCGAACGCTGGAAGAGATGGCCTTGGCTTCGCTCCACGACGTTCTTCACGCGCCGGTCGAGCGAGGAGGCCACCCCGCGGCGGAGTGTCCGATCCGCAATGCGCGCAAGAGGATGACGCCGCTCAAGAATCATCGCGACGTGTTCGTGCGCAAGGATGGCTCGACGTTCCCGGTCTCGTGCGCCGTATCGCCGCTGCAACGGGATGGACACGCTGCCGGCGCCGTCCTGGAGTTTCGCGACATCACTGATGAGCTGCTCGCGCAGAAGACGCTCGAAGACGCCAACCGGCGCAAGGATCAATTCCTGGCCACTCTCTCCCACGAGCTCCGCACGCCGATGACCGCCGTTCTCGGATGGGCGCGCATGCTCAAACTGGGGCTCTCGGAAAGCGAAACGCGCGAGGCACTCGATGCCATCGAGAAAAGCGCCGAGATTCAGGCCCAGCTCATCGACGATGTGCTCGACGTTTCCCGGATCGTGGCCGGCAAGATGACCTTCAAGCCGGTACCGATCGACGTCAGCTCCGTTCTCCATGCGGCGATGACGACGGTGCATCCTGCCGCGGCCGCGAAAGGGATCGAGATCCTGGCCAGCGTGACGCCGCGGCTGCCCAACATTCTCGGCGACGAGGGCCGCTTGCAGCAGGTCATCTGGAACCTGCTGTCCAACGCCGTGAAGTTCACGCCCATCGGCGGCGCCATCACCGTCCGTCTCGTGCAGACCGGTTCCATCCTGCGCCTCACCGTGCAGGACAACGGAAAAGGGATCGAGCCCAGTTACCTCCCGCATGTCTTCGAGCCGTTCAGCCAGGAAGACGGGACGATGACGCGCTCGCACGAAGGGATCGGCCTCGGCCTCTCGATCGTCTGCTCGCTGGTCGAGCTTCACGGAGGACGCATCCGCGTGGCAAGCGAAGGTGCGGGCCGCGGCGCCACCTTCACAGTCGAGTTTCCGATCATGGAGCCGACGCCCGTTTTGAAGCGCATCGCGCCGCGCACCGAGGTTCCGTTCGCGACGGCTGCGGCGTCGGAACTGCCGAAGCTGACCGGCATCAAGATCCTCGTCATCGACGATCAGGTGTTGACACGCGAGCTGGTGACGGCCGTGTTCCGTCGTGCCGATGCCGACGTCTCCGTGGCCGCCTCCGTGCGCGAAGGGTTGGCGCTCTTCCGAACCCGGAGTCCCGACATCGTCGTGTGCGATCTTGCGATGCCCGAGGAGGATGGATTCGCGTTCGTGCGTGCGGTCCGCGCGATGCCTGCGCCTGCGAATGCGACTCCGGTGATCGCGATGACCGCGTTCGGCCGGCCGGAAGAGCGGCAATCCGCGCTCGCCGCCGGCTTCGATGAGTACCTGAAAAAGCCGATCGACCCGCTGGAACTGGCCTCGACTGTGCTGCGTTCGCTGACGCCGCGCCGTTAATATGTGAGGCACTCCCAGGTAAGGTTAACCACGTGGTGCGCTCGGACGTAGAACGTCCAAAAGGACAAGCTTCATTCGCGGATGAGCTCGATCGAGAACGATACGTCTGATCGAGCAGACGCTTCATGCGAAGTCGCCTTGCCAGCGATGTTCACGGTTGATCCAATTGAATGGTTGCATGGCCTAGTCTAGGATGTTCGATGATGGGCCGAAGAAGTGATGCTGCAGCCAGTTCGGGGGTCGCATTGACGACCGACTTCTCCTCGGAGGAGGCGGTCCCGTACTTCCTTTGGGACGAACCGATGACGCTCCGCGAGCTTCGTGCGCGACTCAAACGTTCTGACGAGGATCGGGTCAGGCTCTTGGGGAAGATTCTGCGTGAGGCCCGGGAGCCCGATATCTGGCTGTTCACCACTGCCGAGGAAGTGAGCAGCCGATGGGATCAGCTCGAGCGTCTTCTCGGACGGCGCCGGGAATTCTGGCATTTTCTCCTCGATCGGTGGCGAGAGCAGGGGCTGCTGCGCTGAATGCCAGATCTGACTGATCTTCAGGATCACATCCTGCGGCTCTTCTTCGATCGTCGCGATGAGTTCTTCCTGACTGGAGGCGCCGCCTTGGTGGGGTTTTATCTCCATCATCGCGAGACCCATGATCTCGATCTATTCACCGAGGTGGAGGCGATCGACGAAGGAGAACGTACTTTACGGGAGATCGGAGAGAGCCTCGATCTCGAGATCGAAACGTTACGCCGGTCTCCTGATTTTCGACGATTCCTTCTGCGGGGCTCATCCGAAGGCGTGGTGGTTGATCTCGTAAAGGATGTTTCGCCGCAACTGTTGGACAAGATATCCATTGGTCGAATCGTCATCGATTCAGCGCGAGAGATTCTTGCGAACAAATTATGTGCCTTGCTGTCCCGCACTGAGGTGCGCGATCTGGTCGACGTCGCTCGGCTGGAAGAAGCTGGCAACGATCCAATGGCCGTGCTCGGACTCGCCTTCCAAAAGGATGCTGGAATGTCTGCAGGACAACTTGCATGGGTCCTTTCGAGTTTCCCGATCCCTACTGATCCTTCGCCGTTGTACGGCATGAGTCAGAAGGATCTTGAGGATTTTCGGGAGTCCCTGGTAAGCAGGCTGACAGCCGCAGCGTTTCCGAGGCCACCGCTATGATGATTGATCATCTTCACTCCGCTGGAGCGAGTCTTCGCCCCGCCACCGACGCTGATTACGCGTTCAACTAACGCTAAACTCGGAATTCGCCCGATGACCTCCACCCCGCTCCGTTACGCCGCCGCGATTGCGATGGGTATCGCCTCGATCCTCATTCAATTGGCCGCCCCGTCGGTTTTTCAGGCCATGCCGTTCTTCCTTTTCTTCGTCGCCGTGTTTCTTTCGGCGCTCGTTGCAGGGCTTGGTCCGGCGATCGTCGAAACCGTCTTCGCCACGCTGCTGACGTCGTACTTCTTCCACCCGAGTGCCGTGCAGACCGGGTTGTTTTTCGTCACCGGCATCGTCGTTTCGTGGTTCGTCAGCTCGAACAGGCGATGGGAGGAGGCGCAGAAGAACGCGGAAGTCGATCACCTCACCACGATCGCCAACGTCGCTCCGGCCATCGTCTGGATCGCCGATGCCGGGAAGAAATGCACGTACGTCAATGACCGCTGGCTGGAGTTCAGCGGCCGCACGCGCGAAGAGGAGCTCGGCTTCGGCTGGCTGAGCGAGATGCACGAGGAAGACATCCCCGCGTGCATGGAGCGCTTCGAGCGCGCCTTCGAGTCGCGAGAGCCAGTCGACATCGAGTACCGGCACCGCCGCCACGACGGCGTTTATCGTTGGATGCTGAGCCGCGGCGTTCCCCGCACCGACCGCAATGGCGTTTTCGCCGGCTACATCGGCGTCGCTCTCGACATCGATGATCTTCGCGCCTCGGAGAAAGAACAGAAGCGCCTCGCCCTCGCCGTCGGCCGCGAGCGCGAACGCCTGCTCGGTCTCGTCTCGAACGTTCCCGGCGTCGTCTGGGAAACGTGGGGAAGGCCGGACGACGGATCGCAAATCATCGACTTCGTCAGCGAGCACGTCGAGCGCATGCTCGGCTATACCGTCGAGGAATGGCTCACGACGCCGAACTTCTGGCTCACGATCGTGCATCCTGATGACCGCGAGGCCGCTGCCAAACGTGCGCACGAACACTTCCTCGCCGGCGGCGCGCGCTCGAACACCTTCCGTTGGATGACGAAGGACGGTCGCGCCATCTGGTGCGAGGCGCACTCCACGGTCATTCAGGATGAGGATGGCAATCCGGTCGGCATGCGCGGCGTCACGCTCGACATTTCGACGCGCAGACATGCGGAGGCATCTCTGCGGTTTGCCGCGCGGGCGGGCGAGACGCTCGCTTCGTCCATCGATTATGACGCGACGCTCAAGGCAACTGCCGGACTGGCCGTGCCGGAACTGGCCGATTGGTGCGTCGTCGTGCTCGTGGACGAAGACGGACAAACGCACCGCGCCGCGGTCGTCCACGCCGATCCGAAGAAGAACGAACTCGCCCAGAAGCTCCTGACGATTCCGCGGCGTCAGGACATGCCGCCCGCGATTGCCGCGCAGTTCGCGAAGATGCAGCCATTCATCCTGGAGATGACCGATGAGGTGATCCGCAGCACGGCCTATGACGACGCTCAAGCTGCGCTCGTGAGGGAGCTCGGCGCTGCAACGACCCTCATCGCCCCGATCGAATCGCAGAACCGCTACCTCGGCACGATCTCCTTCGTCTCGGCCACGCCGGGACGTTACGACGAGCGCGACATCGAGCTCGGTTTGCTTCTGGCGCGGCGCGTGGCCACCGCCATCGACAACGCACAGCTTTATCGCGCCGCCGTTCATGCCAGCACCGCCAAAGACGAGTTCCTGGCCACGGTGTCGCACGAGCTACGCACGCCGATGACTGCCACCCTTGGATGGGTGCGTCTTCTGTCCCTCGGCAATGTCGACGCCGAGACGCAGAAGACCGGCCTGCACGCCATCGAGAACTCCACGCGCGCGCAGGCCAAGCTCATCGACGACATCCTCGACGTCTCGACGATCATCCTCGGCAAGTTCCGTCTCGATCGAGGGCCGGTCGATCTTCGCGCGGTCATTGATTCCGCCACCGAGGCGCTGAAGCCGGCCCTGGCCGCAAAGTCGATCGCGATGGACGTCGACACATCGCGCTGGACCGGTGCCATCGAGGGCGACGCCAGCCGGTTGCAGCAGGTCTTCTGGAATCTGCTCGCCAACGCCGTGAAGTTCGCCCGTCGCGACGGGCGCATCGAAGTCATCCTGGAGCGCGACGACGGCGTTGCGCGCATCACCGTCCGCGATGACGGCGCCGGCATCGATCCGGCGTTTCTGCCGCATGTCTTCGACCGCTTTCGTCAGGCCGAGGGGGGATCGACGCGAAAGCATGGAGGGCTTGGTCTCGGCCTCGCCATCGTTCGCCACCTCGTTGAGCTTCACGGCGGCAACGTTCAGGCATCGAGCGAGGGACGAGGCAAGGGGGCATCCTTCGTCGTCGAGCTGCCGGCCACGCTCGAAGTTGAGAGAACGAATCGGATCGATGTGGCAGCGCTGCCCGACCTGGGCAGGAAGCAGATCCTGGTGGTCGACGACGAGCAACCGACGCTCGATCTCGTGGCCACCTTGCTCCGTCATTGCGGCGCCCGGGTGACGACGGCCCGATCCGCCGACGAGGCGATGGTCGCGCTCAACGCAGGCGAGCACGACCTGCTGATCACCGATATCGCGATGCCCGGCACGGACGGCCTGGCGATGATGGGTCGCGTCCGTGAGATGAAGCCGTCGCTCCCCGCCATCGCCCTCAGCGCCCGCAGCGACATCCCCGGCACGGGCTTCGCGCGCGTTCTGCAGAAGCCCATCGATCCGATCGAGCTGGCCTCGCAGATCGCGCAAGTCATCGCGAGCAAGTGAGCGGGATCGATCCTCGCGCGGACTCAACGAACATCGATGTGCATTGGTCCGATTTGGACCGGCATCGATCCGATTTGGACCGGCATCGATCCGTTTCATTCCGACTTATTACCGCCCTTTCCCGTCTTTTGGTGCTTTCCCCCGGTTGCGTGACCTTTTCCGGCTGGCCCGTCTCACCTTCCTCACACTTGCACTGGAATTGCCGGCACCGTGCTCTCAATCGAGCGCCTTCTCCCCCACGCCTCTCAGTGGGGGAGAAGGTGGCCGAAGGCCGGATGAGGGGGCGTTTGCCTGTCGCGCAAACACTAAAGGACGCCTTTTCAGTCAAGTCACCCTCGCAAACAACGTGTTTGTCCCACCTTGCAACGCCCCCCTCATCCGGCTTCGCCACCTTCTCCCCCCGCAAAAAAAGCGCGGGGGGAGAAGGCGCTCGATTGGAAGGTGTCGCAGAAATGTGTGAGAAATGCGGGTAGCGGGGTTAGCCGCGTTTCGCCACCTCGATTGCGCAGTCCTGGCGGGAAAGGGAAGAGTCTCACTCAAACAGCTCAAACGGCGACTCATCGTCTCCCGTCGTCCGTCGCAACCGTACGCGCAGGATGTCCGATGGGCTGATGAAGCCGATCACTCTTCGCGATTCTTCGTTGTCGATGACCGGAGAGCGGTCGGTTCCATTTTGTTGCATGCGTTGCACGAGCTCGATGAGCAGCTCGCCAGCAGTGGCGATTAGCTTTGGTTGCTCGATGCTGG
>DATLVW010000490.1:0-7355 GCA_035577085.1 Thermoanaerobaculia bacterium | reverse complement strand
CGCGGATGTTCGTCCGTACCCGCTCGGCGACGAAGAGCGCGGCATCGTGCGGAAGGTCGATCTTCTTCTCGTCGGCTTTCTTTCGAAGGATTGCAACCTTCGTCTCGAGATCGGGTGGCTGGATGTCGGCGATCAATCCCCATTCGAAGCGGGAGCGAAGGCGGTCTTCGAGCGTGGGGATCTCTTTCGGCGGCGCATCGGAGGTGAAGACGATCTGCCTTCGCGACTCGTAGAGGGCGTTAAAGGTGTGGAAGAACTCCTCTTGCGTCTGTTCCTTGTTGGCCATGAACTGGATGTCGTCGAGGAGGAGAGCGTCGACCTTCCGGTAGCGGTCGCGGAACTGCTGCATCCGGTCGTAGCGAATCGAGGTGATGAAGTCGGTGACGAAAGAATCGGCCGATGTGTAGACGATCTTCGCGCCGGGAGTCGTGTCGCGAAGTTGCTGCGCGATCGCTTGAATGAGGTGCGTCTTTCCCAGACCGGCACCCCCGTAGATGAAGAGAGGATTGAAGGAGCCCGCTGGATTCTCGGCGACCGACTTCGAGGCGGCGAAGGCCAGCTCGTTCGACTTGCCGACCACGAACGTCTCGAAGCGATAGCGGGGGTTGAAGATCGAGGTTTGCAGCTCAACGGCCGGCGGCGGGCCCGCGGAGAGAATGGCGTCACCGCCACCCTCGGTGTCCGCCACGAGGTGAAGATTGATGTGATCGGTCGACAGTTCGTCGAGGACCGAGCGGATCTGTTGCGCGTAGTTCTGGCGGATCTCGCTTACGAAGCGCTGCGACGGTACGCTGACATCGATCGTGTCACCCTTCTGGGCTAGAAAGCGGGTGGGAACAAACCACGTTTCGTACTGCGTCCGTTCGATGGTTTGCTCCAGCCGGTCGAGCACTTGCTGCCATAAATTCATCGGAGGGGCGCGGCCTATCTTTCTGAGAATCCACAACTTTTCCACAACTGTGGAAAATCCGGACGGTAGAAAGGGGAGCGGAATATAGCACGGATCGCGTGTGCGGTCGCGTGGTTTTGCAGGCGCGGCGATCAGAGAATCATGAACCACAGAGACGCAGAGATCACAGAGGTTTCTCTGTGTCCTCTGTGTCTCTGTGGTGATGTCTTTGAGTGATGCCTTTGAGTCCTCAACCGCCCCTCGGAATAGCCCATCACCACCCCACGTTCCGCCCGGTCGCTGGCTGGTTTGACGACTTTCCGACCCGCCGCTATACTCGCCGCTTTCTTTTCAGAGGGTTAACGAAATCATGAAGCGTACCTTTCAACCGAACAACCGCCGCCGCAAGCGCACGCACGGCTTTCTGGTCCGGATGCGGACCAAAGACGGGCAGGCAGTGCTTTCGCGCCGCCGCCGCAAGGGCCGTAAGCGCCTTTCGGTCTAATCAGCCGGTGTGTCCAGAAGGTTCCGGAGGCATCATGCCGGTGAAGGGGCCTTTGGCAACCGGTGCCGGCGCCTCCGATTCACAGGCGCTGCCCAAAGAGAAGAGGTTGGCCAAGCGACGCGAGTTTCTTCGCGTTTATGAGCGTGGCCGCAAACTCTTTTCCCGCTACTGCGTAGTCTTTTTTGCAGCAAACGGCCTGACGTACTCGCGGGTCGGCGTCACCGCGACCAGGAAAAGCGGCAAAGCAAACGTGCGCAATCGATTGAAACGGTGGACGCGCGAAATCTATCGCCATCAACGCGGCCCGCTGGGTCTCGACGCGCGCGCGATCGACATCGTCGTCAACCTGAAACCGAACGCGGCGCAGACGGCGTGGAGCGAGTTCAGCCCCGACCTTCAGCGCACTCTGCAGCGCGTTGCCGCGGAAAGCGCGGCGCGATGAGTCATGCGCGCCATTGCCATCCTCCCGCTCCGTTTCTACAAGCGATTTCTCTCACCGCTGCTGCCGCCGATGTGCCGCTTCGATCCCACCTGCTCCATTTTCATGATGCAGGCAATCGAAAAGCACGGCACACTGCGCGGCGTCTGGCTCGGCCTGCGGCGTCTTGCCCGCTGCCACCCGTTCAATCCTGGAGGTTGGGACCCCGTCCCTTGAGATGGAAAAAAGAATCTTTGCTGCTGTACTGATCTCGATCGGTTTCCTCTGGCTCTGGGCCGCTGTGGCTCCGAAGCTGTTTCCTGATCTGATGAAGAAGCCGGTTCCGGCGGTGGAGCAGCCGGCTGCCACGTCAACTGCCGCTTCCTCTTCGGCGCCAGCTCCTGCTGCGAGTCCTTCGAATTCTCCGACGACGACCACGACGACTACGGCCACGAGCACGACTGCGGCGAGCACTCCTGCGGTCCCCGCTCCGGTGGTGCAGCCGGTCGAAGCCTCCACACAGACGCGGACGACCTATGCCGCGGACAATTTCATCGCCCGGTTGTCCAATCGAGGCGGGGAGCTGGTCTCCTTCGAGCTCAAGAACTACAGGGCGAAGCCTAGCTCGAAGACCGACACGCAGAATGTCGATCTCGTCAAGGAGCGCGAGCCCGGCCGAACCGACTATCCCTTCGCCATCGAGGCTACGGACCCCGTCTTCACCCATCGCGCGAATGCTGCGCTTTACGCGGTCCGCGAATTCGACGACAAAGGTGCTCACGTCATCGAGTACCGCTGGTCCGACGGCGTCCACGCGGTCACGAAGACCTTCCGCTTTACCAGGGAGTACCTCTTCAACTTCGCGGTGTCGGTCGTTCCTCCGATTCCGTACCGCGTCGTCATCGGGCCCGGGATCCGAACGCTCGGTCCCGAGGAGAAGGACAACCAGTTCATCACCACGGGGAACGGCGTCTATCAGCGCGACGACAGCCTCAAAGTCATCGCCCGCGAGAAGGCCGGCTCGCTGACGCCTTTTCCTTCCGTGCAGTACGTCGGCATCGAGGACAACTACTTCCTCAGCGCCCTTCGTCCGGAGAAATCGAACGGTGCGCTGCTGCGCGCCATCGACGTTCCCGCCGGCGCCAAGAATGAGAAGCGGCGCGAGATCTTCGCCGGAGTCAACGCTGCGCCCGACGGCGTGGTCACCGGCGCGGCTTTCTTCGGCCCGAAAGAGGCCAAGGTCGTCGATCTCTATGGCTTCGAGAAGACTCTCCAGCTCGGCGTCTTCGGCATCATCGCCCGCTTCTTCCTGGCCGCTCTCCTCTGGCTGAACAAGTTCACGAAGAACTACGGCTTCGCCATCATCCTCCTGACGCTCATCATCAAACTCGTGCTCTATCCGCTGCAGCACAAGTGGATCGTCTCGATGAAGAAGATGCAGAAGCTGCAGCCGAAGATGGAGGCGATCAAGGCCAAATACAAGAAGGCCAAGACCGATCCCGAGCAGCGCCAGAAGATGAACACGGAGACGATGAAGCTCTACCAGCAGGAAGGCATCAATCCTGCCGGCGGCTGCCTCCCGTTCGTTCTCCAGGTCCCGATTCTCTGGGGCTTCTACGGTCTGCTGACGCACGCCATCGAGCTTCGCGGCGCGCCCTTCATGCTCTGGATCCAGGACCTCTCGATGAAGGATCCCTACTACATCACGCCGATCCTGATGACGGTGACGATGTTCATCCAGCAGGCCATCACGCCATCGACCGCCGATCCGGCGCAGAAGAAGATGTTCATGATCATGCCGTTGATCATGGGATGGATTTTCAAAGAGTTTCCGACCGGCGTCGTGCTTTACTGGTTGATGCAGAATGTATTGACCATCGTGCAGCAGGTCATCATGAACAAATTCTGGAAGGATCAGCCGGCCGAAGTGCAGGCTGGTTGATCGAGCGGAAGATCAATGGCTCAGCGATTTGAAGGTAAGAGTCTCGACGAAGCGTTGACGATGGCCACCGAAGCGTTCGGGGTCGAGCGCGATCAACTGACGTATCACGTCGTCCTCGAAAAGCGCGGCTTCCTCGGCGGGTTCAAGCGCATCGTCGTCGAAGCCGAAGTGAATGACGCCGCGGTGGCCAGTCCGGCACACGCGCCCGCTGTTGCTCAGGGCGATTCGGGCCATGGCGCGCCATCGCGCCGCGCGAGCGGTGGCGGTGGTCGCGGCCGTGGCCGCGGTGGCCGGGACCGCGGAAGAGGGCGGGGCGGCGACGGTCGAGGTCGAGGCGGAAACTCGGGCGGTGAGCGTGGCCGGGGACCGCGTCGCGAGCACGGCGACGATTTTCAGACCGGCGATTTCGAGCGCTTCGCGGGCGAGATCCCGGAGCAAGGACCGGAGTCGGAACAGGCCGGCGTCGTGCGCGCCTGGTGCGCGCGTGTGGTCGAGCTGTCGAACCTGTCGCTCGAGATCCGTACTGAAGAAAACGAGACCCAGATCATCGTGCGGCTGTTCGGCGCCGATGCGCGGCTGCTCACCGACCAGCACGGCGAGTTGCTCGACGCCATCCAGGTTCTGAGCAACAAGGCGCTCGTCGGCAACACGGTGGAAAAAGAGATCGAGCTGAATTGCGAAGCGTTCAAAGAGCGCCGCACCGAACAACTTGCGGAGAAGGCGCGCGATCTTGCTGACGAGGTTCGCACCAACGGCCGCGAGCAGCTCCTCCCGGCGATGACGCCGATCGAGCGGCGCATCGTCCATCTCACGCTGCAGGAAGACGCCGATGTCACGACTGAGTCGCGTGGCGACGGCTTCTACAAACGCGTTGCCATTCTGCGCCGGCAAAAACAGGCTGAATAGTTGCCGGTGGCCTCAGCGGGCTGCTGGGTTACTGCGTTGTTCGGTTGGCCAGCATTCCTCACACTTTCTAAGCGACTCCTTTGAATCGAGCGCCTTCTCCCCCCGTGCTTTTCGGGGGGAGAAGGTGCCGAAGGCGGATGAGGGGGGCCGTGCATGAACACGTTCTTCTCAAGAGGTCTCGATTGTCGCTTGCGGTTTGTGGCAGCCGTGCCGCGACAATCAAACGCCCCCTCATCCGGCCTTCGGCCACCTTCTCCCCCACAAAAAGCGTGGGGGAGAAGGCGCTCGATGGAAACGTACTGCTGCCAACTCCACAGAAGTGTGAGAAATGCAAGTTAGGGCATGTTGGGCAACCCCAACAAACCAGCAACCGAGCAAACCCAGCAACCCAGCAATTCAACGTGACAACCGAACAACCTGACCTCGATACGATCGTCGCTCCCGCCACACCGCTCGGCAGGGGAGCACTCGCCATCGTCCGGATCGACGGGCCGGGCAGCGCGGCCATCCTGCAAACGCTGGGAGGTGTCTCGCCGGAGATCAGGCATGCCACCCATATCCTGTTGCAGATCAATGGTGAAGTGCTCGACGATTGCGTTGCCGTTCGTTACGCCGCGCCGCAATCGTTTACCGGCAACGATCTCGTCGAGCTCACCCTTCACGGCAGTCCATTGCTCGTGCAGCGCGTGATCGCCGCTGTGGTCGAGTTGGGCGCGAGGATCGCCCAGCCCGGCGAGTTCACTGAGCGCGCCGTGTTGAACGGAAAGCTCGATCTCGTGCAGGCCGAGTCGATCGCGGATCTGATCAACTCCCGCACCGCGCTTCAGGCCAGACTCTCCCTCGGCAACCTCGACGGAGTGCTGAGCCGCCGGGCCATGTCGATCCGCGACACACTCCTTCATGTCATCTCCCGCCTCGAGGCAGCGCTCGATTTTTCGGAGGAGGGATACGAGTTCATCACGCGGGAGGATGCCCGCGCGCGGATCGTCGACGCGATCGCCGAGACAAAGGCGATGGGCGAGACCTATCGCCGCGGCCGCGCCACGACCTCCGGCCTGAAGGCTGTGATCCTCGGGCGGCCGAACGCCGGCAAGTCCACGCTGCTGAATCGCCTCGTCGGGAGCGAGCGCGCCATCGTGACCGCTATTCCGGGGACGACGCGCGACATCGTGTCCGAGACGATTGAGATCGGCGGACTGCCGGTGACGATCGCGGACACAGCCGGCCTGCGATCGAGTGGCGACGTCGTCGAGGAGATCGGAGTGGCCCGCGCGCGCGAGGCCGCCGGCCAGGCCGACATCATTCTTTATCTGGTCGATGCTTCGGAAGGAGTGAGCGCCGAGGACGAGATGGCGTTGTTTCCAAAGGCGATTCTCATCTACACCAAGATCGATCGGGCGGCGGCCCCGAGTGGAGCGTTCGGGATTAGCGTGAAGGCCGAGCTCGGGATTGAGCAACTGCTGGCGCGGCTGGACGCTCTGGTTCGCGAGGAGTTCGCGGCGCCGGAGGGGAGCCTCGTCAACGAGCGGCAGTTGCGTGCGGTGACGGAGTGCTCCCAAGCACTGCAGGCCGCGCTTGCCGCAGTCGAAGGAGGGCTCGACGAGCAGATCATCGTCGTCGACCTCAACCGCGCCGCATCCGCGCTCGCGCTCCTGACCGGCGCGATCACCACCGGCGATGTCTTCACGGAGATCTTCTCGAAGTTCTGCATCGGAAAGTGAACGAGGCCGGGGCGACGGTCACGCGGAGGCGCGGAGGCCGGAGAAAGAAGCCCCGCGCTCTCCGCGGCTCCGCGTGAACCCGTTCTCTCTTCCGGTTCACGGGTTTCGACTTCCCGCGCAGGTGATCTGATTTCCCATTCATGGATTCTCATTTCCCATTCACGGTTTCCTGTTTACCGTTCAGGGTTTCCCATTTACCGTTCACGGATTCTCATTTACCGTTCATGGATTCTGATTTACCGTTAACGGATTCTGATTTACCGTTAACGGATTCCCATTTACCGTTAACGGATTCTCATTTTATCTAAGTTCCATTTTTAGCCGTTAAATTACCAACTTTTGTGACAATCGCTGGGCCCTGACTCGTTCGCAGTATCAATGCGCCCACCCCCAGCCTCGGGATGAACGAGACTAGACCGCATGTTCCACGTGAAACATGCTCGATGTCATCGTCATCGGTGGTGGCCATGCCGGCGCGGAGGCTGCTCGCGTTTGCGCGCGCGGCGGGGCACGCGTGGCGCTCGTCACGATGCTGCGCGATGCCATCGGACGCATGTCGTGCAACCCCGCGATCGGCGGCCTGGCCAAAGGCAACCTCGTCAAAGAAATTGACGCCCTCGGCGGAATGATGGGGGAGGCAACCGATCAGGCCGGCATCCAGTTCAAAGTGCTCAACCGTTCCAAAGGTCCTGCCGTTCAGGGACCGCGTGCGCAATGTGATCGCGACCTCTACGCCGCCGCCGTCCAGCAGATTCTGGCCGCCGAGCCCAACATCAGCATCGTCGAAGGTTCTGTTTCGGCGCTTCTGTTCAATGGCAGGACCGTACGCGGCGTCGCGTTTCGCGATGGTACGAGGCTCGAAGCGCGCGCCGTGATCGTAACGACCGGCACCTTCCTTCGCGCCCTCATGCACTCGGGCGAAACGCAGACCGTCGGCGGCCGTTTTGGCGAGCCGGCTGCAGAGACCTTGTCCG
>DATLVW010000489.1:0-6483 GCA_035577085.1 Thermoanaerobaculia bacterium | reverse complement strand
ACCACGCGGGCCTCGTCGGTGCGATGCAGATCGTTCAACACGATCGCCTGATTGAAAAGAGGCTGCCACTGATCGGGAGCCATCGAAGCGGCACGCTCAAACTCAGCCAGAGCGCTCGCCGGCTGGCCCGTCTGTTTGTAGCAGATGCCGAGGTCGGTGCGGACGTTAGCGTCGTCGTGTACGGCTAAGGCGCGATCGAGATAATCGATCGCCTGCGGGAACTTCGCCGCGTCCATATACATGTCGCCGAGCTGCACGAGCGCGTCGAAGTTCTTCGGATCTTTTTCGAGCGTGGCTTTGAGAGTGGCCAGCTGTTGCTGAACAGCGGCCATCGGATTGCCGCCCGCCGCACCCATCGGAGGTGTCGCAGCCGGAGCAGCGCTTTCTGTCTCGCTAACCGGCGCCGCACCAGCAAGCTTCGACTGCGCAATCTTCGGCCCGATGACCAGCCCGCCGAGGGTCAGGCCGAGAAGAAAGCCGCAGGTGGTGAAGATGATGGTTTCTTTTTTCATGCGCTTCGCGCGTTGTCGGTTCTCGGTTGATTGCGCTTCGCGCGTTGTCAGCATGAAGCCAGTGGATGTCAGTTGTTCGACCAGTGCGCAATCGTAGCCGATCTCGCGTTACTTCTGACAACGCGCGAAGCGCATCTAACCGACAACCGACAACGCTCCACGCGCAGAGCAATCATCCTCTAGTAATGATTTCCTTCAGCATCGAATCCTGAAGCTGGTACACCGCGTAGACCCCGACGTGGTAGTTGTTGAAGACGAACGAGAACGCATAGACCTTGCCGCTCGCGCCGCGCACGTAGCCCGAAAGGCCGACCACGCCGACGATGTAGCCGGTCTTCGCGTACACCTGACGCGCGTAGGGTGCGCCGCGCAGGCGGTGTCCGAATTTCGCGTCAGGATCGCCCGAGTATGGCAACGAGCTGACGAAGTCCTCGCGGTACGGACTCTTCCACATGTAGCGCAGCAGATGGATGAAGGCGTTTGCGGACGCGCGATTTTCGCGCGACATCCCGGAGCCGTCGGCCTGGTGAAACTCTTCCGCCGGGACGGTCAGCTTGCCAGTGAGCCACTCCGCCACGCTGCCGGTACCGGCTGCCCACGTCCCCTGTTTTTTCGTCTCCGCCCCGATGATCTTCACCAGCTCCTCGGCGTAATGATTCTGGCTCTTCTTGTTGATGACGTAGACGACGACGTTGAGCGGCGTGGCGTGTTGCGATACGGCCTTCCAATCCGGCCGGTCGTCATGCGGCGTGACGACGACCTGTCCCTGCACCGCCACGCCGTCGCGCACGAAGGTCTCGGCGGTGACGGTGGCGAAGTACTGCACCGGATTCTCGACTGTGACGAAGACCTCGGTGACGCCGGCTCGCGCAGGCGTTCCTCCGTGCACGAGGATCTTGTTCGTGTTGCGGTAGCGCGTGATGAACGGCAGGCCGCGGCCGGTTACGCACGACGTCTCCAGATCGAGATATGCCGTCGGCGGTTCGAACTGCACGAGACACGCCTTCCCCGGCTTCGTTGGCGATACCCGCACCTGCACACAATTTTCCTGCATCGAGAATGCGGAGACCGGCGCTTCGTACCAGTTCACCAGTTGATTGACCGGCCAGGTCGGATGAATGTACTGCGTGTCCATGTAGCCATACTCGAAAATGAGGTTGCCGTGCACCGTCTTGACGCCCGCCCGCTTCAGATCGGTAGCCCATTCGTCGATGACCGCGGTGGCGTGACCGTCGTGAAAGCGCCCGCCGATCGTGGGGTCGCCTCGCCCCACCACTTTGACGTCGCCGGTCAACGTGCCGCCGGCATCGACGGTACCGCGCATGAAAACGGTCGTCGTGACTTCGAAGTCGGGATGGAGCAGATCGATCGCCGCAGCGGTCGTGAAAAGCTTCATGTTCGAAGCCGGCGCCAGCGGCGTGCGGGGACCGCGCTCGGCGATGAGGTTGCCGCTCTCGACATCGACGACCTGCAGGCTCGTGTCCGAGCTGCGCGCCACCGAACCGGACATCAGGGACGTGAGCCGTTCGGACAGCGTCGAACCGGTGGCCACGTCCGCAGGTGCGGCGGGTGCAGCCTTCCGCCGGCGCGATTTCCCGCGACGCCGCTTTGCGGTGTCAGCCCCGGCTGCCGTGAGAACCTGGAAGAATAAAAGGAGAAGCGCTGTCGCGATGAAACGCGTGCGTCGAACCGTCATTAGTACGAGGAACCTTTCCAACCCCTGGGCAATTCTGCAAGGCACGTGCGAGCTTCGGTGCACGCCGTGCGGGCGCGCCATCGGCACCATCGCAGACTTACAACCGCTGATACGGATCCGGCAACGCCAGCCGGATGCGCTCTCGAAGAACCGCCGGGCATCGGCGTCGAATCTCATCATGGATCTGACTCCGTGAATAGCGCCTGCTGAAGTGCGTCAGCACGATCGTTTCGTTTTCGAAACGTCCGGCGAAGGCGGCGATGTCATCGAAATGAATGTGCCGGTACTTCGCCGCACGCTCTTCATGCCCCGCCACTATGAACGAGCACTCGATCATCAGCACCTCGGCTTTGAAGAGCGCCTCGTTCTCTTCGAGGATGCGCCGGTCCGTGTCGCCCGTGTAGAAGAACATCGGCCGGCGCCACACCTCCGTGACCTGAGTGCCGAGGTGACGCAGGTCGATGATGTCCCGCTCGTCGCGCGACGCGAATTCATCCTTCAGCCGATGCCGCACTTCGATGACCTCGTACGCGTTCGCGGCAACACGGTGCGTGGCGCGATGCGTTCGCACCTCGTGCGTCTTTCCGATCCGCACGACGTCGCCGGGCGCAAGACCGATCACCTCGATCTCCGCAAACGACGCGCCGGTGATGCGCTCGTAGATCGCCATAATCTCCCGCATGCCGTCCGCGGCATCGGCCGGAACGTAGACATGTCCGCCGGTCATGCCGTGCAACTGCCGCTGCCCCGCATAGAAGGGGACGCCGACGGCGTGGTCGAGATGCGCGTGCGTGACGAAAATGTGCGGCGTAGCGATGAGCGTGTCGGGGCAGCGGCCGATGTCGAACGCCGCATTCAGCTCGCGAACGCGAAACCAGGTCTCATGCCCCGCGCGGGAACGTCCCTCGATGTGCAGGTGCGTCGTGTCGATCGTGACGAAGTCTTTGTCGCTCATGCCTCAGCATGAGGATGACACATTGCGCCGCGAAATCCGGCGGTTACAATCCGCCGCTCATGCCGACCAAAGTCATCAAGGAGATCGCGGCGCTCACCGCACTCGAGGCGGAGTGGCTCGATCTCTGCCACCGCACGCCGGACGCGACTCCATTCCAGACGCCGATGTGGCTCCTTCCGTGGTGGCGGGCCTTCGGCTCCGACGATCTCGCCGTCATCGCTGCCCGCGACGAAGCTGACCTGCGGTCGCTGGCGCCGCTTTATATCGTCCGCGACGAAGACGAGTCGCTCGGCCTTTTCATCGGCACCGGCATCAGCGACTACCTCGACATCCTCGGCGACACCGCGCCGATCATGCCCGAACTGGCCGGCATCGATTGCCAGCTCTGGGACCTCCAGCAACTCCGGCCATCGTCAACGCTGCTCCAGTCGCCCCTTCCGGAAGGCTGGTCGGAGAACATCGAAGATCAGGAGCCTTGTCCGACTCTCTCGATCGACGGCGCTGGACCAGAGCTGGAGAATCTCATCTCCACCCACTTTCGAAAGAAGATCCGCTACTACCGCCGCGCGCTTTCCCGCATGGGTGACGTGGCTGTAGAAACGCCGACTACCGACACGCTCGACGACCTCCTCACCGCGTTCTTCGATCTCCACACCGCGCGCTGGAAACGCCGCAACCTTCCAGGCGTTCTCGCCGACGAAACCGCGCAGCGTTTTCATCGCGAGGTGGCGCGCCGGATGCTCGCTCAGGGCATGCTGCGGATGTACGCCACGCGCGTCGCCGGCCGCATCGTGGCCGTCTTCTACGGCTTCGCGCTACATGGCACGGTCTACTACTACCTGAGCGGCTATGATCCCGACCTGGAAAAACTGAGCATCGGAACGCTGATCGTCGCCCACGCAATCGAAGAAGCGGTTCGCGAGGGCGCAACGACGTTCGATTTCCTCCGCGGCGCCGAGGAGTACAAGTACGCGTGGGGGGCAACGGATCGGATGAATCGCCGGCGGCAGTTGACCAGGGGCTGAGCGCTTCTCACCGAAAACCGTTTCACGCGGAGACGCGGAGGGCGCGGAGACGAAGACATCAGGAATGACCGCGATACCATTTGGTTTTAGGAGTTTCGCGTCCACCACACTGGGGAGTCGCCAAGCGGTAAGGCAGCGGCCTTTGGAGCCGCCATTCGGAGGTTCGAATCCTCCCTCCCCAGCCAATCCAAGTAGTCGACGGCCCGCAACGGCATCAACGACGCGACGTAGTGCAGGCGTCCCTGCCTGCATCCGACGGGCGTCCCTGCCCGGCGGTGTTTTTTCAGCGCCTGGCCTGCAACGGAACGCGTGTTGAGTTGTAGCCCCATTTCGAAAACCCCCGCCGGGCGAGGACGCCCGCCGGTAGCAGGCAGGGACGCCTGCTCTCCGCCGCGCCGACCGTGTACTCGCTGTCGGCCATCATCTATCCGCCGTGTCGCAACGTTTCACCTTCGATGCACACGTGCGCACCACCGTGTCACAACGTTGCACTCTCGGTGCACACATGCGCATCTACCGTGTCACAGCCCCACACACCCTCGGTGCACATATGCGCACACACCGTGCCGCAACGTTGCACCGTCGATGCATACGTGCGCACCACCGTGTCACAACGTTGCACACCATTGCACGCGTGCACACCCACCGTGTCACAGCGTTGCACCCTCGGTGCACACATGCGCACCGGCCATGCCGCATCGTCGCACGCGCGGTGCGCAGGTGCGCACGCATCGCGTTGCAGTGTTCCACTCCGTAGTTTCCTCGCATTGCCCTTGACAACCCGTTTCCACGGGCCTATATCGTTCACTACAAAGTCGAAGATCGTAAGACCTCCGGCTTTGGCGGCTGTCGGCGGTACGGGCGTGCTGGATAGCATGATGTGTCCTGTACCGGCGCGGGAGTTGAGTTGATCTCCTCCTGCCGCGGGCACCCGAGGTCTGTACATACCTCGGGCAAACATCAACCGGAAGAATCGGCGCTTGGCCGGGACTTCCAGCCGGTGGCCGCTCGCACTTGTCGACGAGTCGTGACGTCACCTCCGGCCTTAGCTCGCATAAGGAAGGTATGTCATGAGTGATAACGTCAATAACACCCCTGGTACATCAAACTCGGATCCGGCAAACCTGAGTGCCGAAGAGGTGATCGCGCAGTTACGCACCATGCGGTCGCGGATCGGTGACGTCTCGCCGTTGTCGAAGGATCGGCGCAAGCTGGTCAAAATGCGTCTCCGGACGCAGACAGCGCCGGTCGTCGAAGCGTCGATCAGCGTGATCGGCTCGTCGGACAAGGTGGCACACGCTGTAGGCCAGCCGCTCGAGGAAGTTCTCCAGCTTCAGAACGACTCTGTCCACTGGAGCCTCGTCGCCGATGAGCTCCGCTCGTTCCTCAAGGGCATCGAAGGTGCGAATCTGCTCCGTCGCGAGGAGCTCGCGTTCATCGCATCGCAGGCCTACTCGTTCGGATCGCAGCTCGCGCGGAGCCCTGTCAACGCCGATCTGGTGCCGCAGGTGGAGGAGATCAAGCGCCTGAAGACTCTCGCGCGCCGCAAGAAGGCGTCGCAGAATCCGCCGCCGCCGTCTCCTGCACACGAGACGTCAACGACACCGAACGTAGATTAGAGGAGGCTGTGAACCCGGGCGCGCTCGCAGGCGCGCCCGGGTTCCATATGAGTGGTATCCAAGCGCTTCTCGCCGCTCACTTCGTTGCGAACGGGTCGAGGGTGTCAACCTGGAAGACAGTGAAGTGACGAACGTTGCGCGTCACAACCACCAGATGGTGCACGATCGCAGTGGCAGCAATCAGCGCATCCTCGAATAGATGGTCAGGCCGCCGGTGCATGAGTTTTGCGCAGACCCGGAAGACGCGGGCATCGGCCGGAAGCATGTTCCAGGTCTGCGCCACCTGATCGATCCAGACCTCGATTTCGGAAGCCTTCTCCTGGTCGCGTTCACGAGTGATTTCGACACCGGCCTGCAACTCGCCTAACGTGACCGCAGAGAGGTGAAGGTTCTCGTCCGCGGTTCCCTTGAGCCACGCCAGCACGGCGCCGTGAGGCCGCGGCTTGCGCAATTCGGACACAACATTCGTATCGAGTAAGTACAAGATCGCTCACTCGAACGCAGGTGGCTCCCGGCGGCGCCGTGCCCGGCGCGGGGTCACAGGAACCTCCGCTCGCGGTGCGGCGGCCAGTAACAAGTCCTTCAGCCGCGGGCGTGTAGCCTCTTCCAGTTGGCGCCAGTGATCGACGCGTACAAGAACAGCCATCTCCTCTCCGCGCCGAGTCACAATCTGCGG